>CADCWG010000136.1 GCA_902806335.1 uncultured Thermomicrobiales bacterium
GCGTGGCTCGGGCTGGCGGGGGTCGACCGGCCGCGCGACCGCGAGGTGCTCCTGCCGCGGCTGCTCCCCCTCGCCGGCGTGGTCGAGGTGACCAACGACGCCGAGCTGGTGCTGACCGCGCTGCCGGGGGCGGTCGGCGTCGCGGTGATCGCCGGCACCGGCTCGATCGCCCTCGGCCGCGACGCCCGCGGTGGCACGGCCCGCGCGGGGGGGTGGGGCCACATCATCGGCGACGAGGGCAGCGGCTTCGACCTTGGCCGGCAGGCGCTCCAGGCGGCGGCCCGGGCCGCCGACGGCCGCGGACCCGCCACCGCGCTGCTGGGCGCGATCACCGCCCACTGGGGGCTCGACACGCCCGACGGGATGATCGAACGCGCCTACCACGGCGACACCGACAAGGCCATGATCGCCCGCCTCGCGGGGCTCGTCTTCGCGGCGGCCAGGGCGGGCGATCCGACCGCGCGGCGGCTGCTCGACCGGGCGGCGGCGGAGCTGGCGCTGGCGGCGGTGGTCGTCGGCGAGGCGCTCGGGTTCGGGGCGGAGCCGCTGCCGCTCGCCTTCTCCGGCGGGCTGCTGGTCGGGGAGACGGGCCTGCGGGCCTCGGTGCTGCGCCGCGTGCGGCGAAGGGGCCCGGTCGGCGCGGTCGCCGTCGTCGACGACGCGGCGCTGCGCGCCGCCCGGGCGGCCGTGGCGCTGGCGCGGCCGGACCGCGCGGGAACAGGGGGATGACGGTGGCGGCCTACGCGGCCCGTGGTGACCTGGCGCTCGGGGAGAGGCTGGTGCCGGGGGCGGTCGTCGTCGAGGGTGGGCGGATCGCCGCGGTGCTGCGGGAACCGCGCGACGGTGACCTGCCCCCGTCGGTGCTCGCCGCCGAGATCGTGGCGCCGGGCCTGATCGATCTCCAGGTCAACGGCGGGTTCGGGGTGGAGGTCGGGGAGGACCCGGCTGCGCTCCGCCACCTCGCGGACCGACTCCCCGAGACCGGCGTGACCGCCTTCCTGCCGACGGTCGTGACGGCGCCGGCGGCGACCTACCCGGGTGTCGTCGCGGCGTTCGCCGCCGGGCGTGACGGGCCCGGTGCGCGCGTCCTCGGACTCCACCTCGAAGGGCCGTTCCTCTCGCCCGGGCGCCCGGGCGCCCACCGGCGGGACCTGATCGAGGCGGCCGACGCGGCGCTGTTCGACGGGCTCGTCGCCATCGACGGCCTGCGGCTGATGACGCTCGCCCCCGAGCGGCCGGGGATGGGCGCCGCCATCCGGCGTCTCCGGGAGCGGGGAGTGGTGGCCAGCCTCGGCCACACCGACGCGTCCTACGAGGCGTTCGCGTCCGGCGTCGACGCCGGCGCGACGATGGCGACCCACCTCTACAACGCGATGTCGCCCTTCGGCCACCGCGCGCCGGGGGCGATCGGCGCCGCGCTGGCCGACGACCGGGTGACCGTCGGCCTGATCGCCGACGGGGTCCACAGCCACCCGGCGGCGGTCGCGCTCGCGGTGAAGGCCAAGGGCCCCGAGCGGATCGCGCTGGTCTCGGACATGATGGCGGCGGCCGGGATGGGACCGGGTACCTACGCGCTCGGGGGGCGGCCGGTGGTGGTCGAGGGGGCGACGGCGCGGCTGGCGGACGGCACGCTGGCCGGGTCGGTGGTCACCCTCGACCAGGCGGTCCGGAACGTCGTCCGGATGGCCGGGGCGGCGCCGGCGGCGGCGATCCGGATGGCGACCGAGGTGCCGGCGCGGGTGCTCGGGCTGCCAAGCGCGGGGCGGCTGGTGGTCGGAGGTGACGCCGACCTGACCCTGTTCGACCGGGAACTGCGGGTCACGGCGACGATCGTCGGCGGGCGGGTCGTCTACGGGCGGGGAGGTGACGGGGCGTGAACGGCACGATCATGGCGGCCGAGATCGCCGAGCAGCCGGCGGTGCTCGACCGCATCCGGCGGGACGGGCGCCACGCCATCGGCGAGGTCGCGGCGGCGATCCGCGCGCGGCGGCCGCGGTTCGTCCTCTTCGTCGCCCGCGGCACCTCCGACCACGCGGCGCTCTACGCCAAGTACCTGGTCGAGACCCGGCTCGGGCTGCCGGCGGGGCTCGTCTCGCCGTCGACGATGACCCTCTACGGCGCCCGGCCGGACCTCCACGACGTCCTCACGGTCGCGGTCAGCCAGTCCGGGGCGTCGCCCGACCTCCTGGAGCCGCTGGCGCGGGCGCGCGAGGGCGGCGCGATCACGGTCGCGGTCACCAACGCGCCCGACTCCCCCCTGGCGCGGGGGGCGGAGCACCACCTCGACATCCTGGCCGGTCCGGAGAAGGCCGTCGCGGCGACGAAGACCTACACCGCGCAGCTGCTGACCCTCTACTACCTCGTCGAGGCGCTGGCCGAGCGGGACGGCGCGGACGCCGACCCGCTGGCCGAGCGGGCGGGGGCGCTGCTGGCCCGCGAGGCGGAGGTCGCGCGGCTGGCCGTGCGCTACCGGTTCGCCGAGCAATTGGTGACGACGGCGCGGGGCTACAACTACCCGACGGCGCGCGAGGCGGCCCTCAAGCTGATGGAGACGAGCTACCTCGTCGCCCACGCCTTTTCGGGCGCGGACCTGCTGCACGGGCCGGTGGCGATGATCGACCGCGGGTTCCCGGTGATCGCGGTCGTCCCCGAGGGTGAGGGCGGCGCGGCGCTGCGGCCGGTGCTGGAGCGGCTCGGGGAGCGCGGCGCGGACACGCTGGTGATCGGTGACCCGGCGGCGGTGCCGCTCGGCACGCTGGGGCTGGCGCTGCCCGGGCTCGGACCGGAGCCGCTGACGCCGATCCTGACGATCCTGCCCCTCCAGCAACTGGCCTGGCACCTGGCCCGGGAGCGGGGCGGCGACCCGGACCAGCCGCGCGGCCTGCGGAAGGTCACCGCCACCTGGTGACCGTTCCCCGTCGTCGCGGCCGAACGGGGGCGCTGACCGTCTCGGAGCCGGCCCGCGCGGCCGTGGTGCGGACGACGTTCGGGGGCTCGGCCTGTCATACCGAATCCGGCCGATTGGTGGCGGTCTCCGGGATGTGGGGCGGGGCGGGCTCGTCCGGGGCAAGCCCCGGGCCGACCGCTGACGCGTGCCTCCGATACCACCCCCATCAGCCGAATTCTGAGTAGGAGGGGCCCGCCCTCGGCCCATCCAGCATTCTGGTGGTCGCCGGGGCCTCGCCCGGCGGGTCCGCCGCCAGTCTGGGCCGGCTTCGTGCCCCGGCATCTAACCTGGGGGTGTAGTACCGGATCCAAGTGATCACTGGCGCTTCGCCCGGCGGGATCGCAGCCGCCCTCAGCCGGCTTCGTCCCCGAGCCTCTGACCTCGGGCCTCGGGCCTTGCCCCGGGCGGGTCGGCACCCCCGGTACCCCCACTGATGAGCCGGATTCGGTATGGTTTGGGCGAGCCCGGCCGCCGGCGAGCCCGGCCGGCCGGATTCCGTATCGGGCACGATGCCGCCCGAACCGGCCGCGCACGGACGCCGGTGCCCCGCCGGTCCGCGTCGCGCGACGGCGCGACGCGACTGGGCGCTTATGGCCCACCCGTCGGCCGTCTCAACCGTCCTCCCCGCCAAGGTCGTAGACCGCCACCCGCAGCCAGAGGGAGCGCTCCTCCCCGGGCCCGAACCGCAGCGCCGTGCCGTTCGCGATCGCCGCCGCGAGGCCCTCGCTCGGGTAGCTCGAGAACGGCTCGAGGCCGATGTTGTGGTGCCGCCCGTACCACGGGTAGCCCGTCGTCGCCCCGTACTCCTGCCAGTACCACAGGTAGGGGAGCGTCGCCGCGTCCCAGGTCACCCGCAGCCCGGCGCCGTGGCGGTCGCTCTCCACGCCGTACTCGCCGACCGCGCCGAACCCCGACAGGTAGAGCAGTTCGCTCGGCGTCCCGCGCTCCGGCACGACACCCAGGTCGACCGTGCCGCCCGCGGCGCTCGCGACCGCCGGCCACCGCCCTGGCTCGGGTGCCACCCGCCGGACCCCGCTCGCCGCGTCGGGCGGAGCCGGGTGCGGCGTCACCAGGAGCCCGTCGGGCAGCACCACCCGGCAGCCCGGGTGCAGGAACGGCCTCCCGAAGGCGAGGTGCTGCCCCCACATCGCCGGCAGTTCGACGTCGCTCTCGTTGGCGACCGTCGCCGCGACGTGGAGGATCGGCTCGCCGGCGACCAGGCGCAGCGTCTTCGCGAGCCTGAAGGGCGTCCGCTGCGTCCGGACCGTGAACCGAACCGCGACCGCCCCCTCGCCGTCCTCGACGATCGCCTCGTCCCAGGGCAGGGTGGCGACCTCGTCGTGCTGGCCGAACCGCGTCCCGTTCGCCTCGGACGGGGTCCCGCCGCTCGGGAAGATCTCCTGCCAGCCGCCCGGGTAGACGTCGGTGAAGGCCATCCCGGGGTCGACAGAGGCGGCCAGCGAGACCCGCGGGTCGCGCACCCCGCCCGCGGTCAGCCAGGCGAAGTCGAGGTCGCGCCGCTTGTCGAGGAACTCGACGACGTCGGTCCCCTTGTCGACCAGAACCGTCACCCGCAGCCGCTCGTTCTCGAGGGTGAGCGTGCGCAGCCCGTGCCACGTCCCCCGGTGGACCCGCGGCCCCCAGTTTCGCTGCGCCCGCCACCGCTCGGGATCGTGCGTCACCGTCCACCCCCGTCCATTTCGGACCCGCTGCCGACCACGGTCAGCCCCGCGCGCTCGTCACCCGGGAGATCCCAGGAGATGCCGGGGTCACGGGGTGAGGACCGCTCTGGCGCCGCCCGAGCCTCCGACCTGGACCTGACCAAGGACCTGCCGACACCTCGCTCGCGGCGGGGCCGTCCGTCGGCGTTTGCGCCGTCTTGGATGGACAGGTCGACGCGCCTCCGGACACCCGTGAACCAGCCCGGGCGGGTTGAGCGTCCTTCTCCTGGACCGACAGCCGTCGTCCGCCCAGTCAACGATCCGCGGTGCTCCCCGTCCAGGCGACGCCCCAATGTTCACCCTGATTCCGTGCGACTGAGGTCCCGACCGCCGTCGGTTCCTCCCTGGGAACGACGCCGGACGACGGTGGGAGCGGTCGGAGGGCCGCGGCGGGGACGCGATCGGTGGCGGCTGCTTCCCTCCTCGCCGGCCGCCGACCATAGCGCCGCCCCCGTGGGCCGTCAACGAGCCGTCGTCTCGGGTCGGGTCACGCCTGGCCCGGGGCGGCTCGCGTCGTCATAATGGCCGCACCGGACGGTATCACCGGTCCAGGCGAGCCCCTCGGCCGGGGAGGGGAGCGGTCGGCAGCCCGCGGACCGGCCAGCGGGGGGGTGGCGACGGGTGTCCCGGTCATGAGCGCATCCGCGAGCGAGGGGACACGGTGGTCCTGCCCGGCTACGCCGACTACGTCGACCACCTCGGTTACCTCATCGAGCGCTGTCCGGAGTGCGGGCAGACCGGGCCCTTCTCCGTCTTCCGCGCCCGCCGCAAGCTGACGATCACCTTCGTCCCCACGGTCAGCATCGGCGAGCGCCAGATCATGCAGTGCCGCACCTGCGGCACCCGCTTCGCCGTCCCGGACGACCTGCGCGCCGCGCTGCCCGACCGCCTCCTCAGCCAGGAGCAACTCTCGGCCCAGATCCGCGAGCTTCACGCCGCCGGTGCGCTGCCGGGTTCCGGGGCCCAGCGTTCCCCGACCCAGGGCGCCGCCGGCCGCCGCACGGCCTACCAGGTGCTCCAGTTGGACCCCAGCGCGGACCCCGAGGTCGTCGAGGCCGCCTTCAAGCGTCTGGCCCTCAAGTACCATCCCGACCGCTCGGACGCCCCCGATGCCGCCGCCCGGATGCGCGACCTGATCGAGGCCCGCGACATCCTCGCCGACCCCGCCCGACGCCGCGCCTACGACGCCGCCCTCGGCTTCGCCCCGCGCCCGCCGTCCCCGCCGCGCGCCGACCGGTCCGGGGCCACTCCGCCCGAGGCCGCCCGACGCCCACGGGGAGCCAGTGGTCAGCCGGAGGCCAACCGGC
>CADCWG010000137.1 GCA_902806335.1 uncultured Thermomicrobiales bacterium
CATCACCGAGGAACTCAGCCGCCGACCTGGCCGGGCGCCGGACCACGAAGCGGAGAGCCGCGCGCTGAGCGTGCTCGCGCGGGAGATGGCCACCAACCCGGCCGGCGTGCTCCAGACGTTGGTCGAGGTCGCGCTCGAGCTCTGCCGCGCCGACTCCGCCGGCGTGAGCATCCTCGCGCCCGGCGGCGAGTCGGGGATCTTCCGGTGGCAGGCTGTCGCGGGGGCGCTCACGGCCAACCTCGACATGACCATGCCGCGCGAGGAGAGTCCCTGTGGCACGGCGATGGAGCGCGACGCGGTGCTCCTCTTCGACGGGGCGGAGCGATTCTTCCCCGCCCTGCGCGGGGTCGAGCCCCGGATCTACGAGAGCCTGCTCGCCCCGTGGCACGCCGGCGGCCGGCCGGCCGGCACGCTCTGGGCGATCAAGCACACCCCCGAGGGCCGGTTCGACGCCGAGGACGCCCGGCTGCTCCGGAGCCTGGCGCGCTTCGCCGCCGCGTCCTGGCAGACGGCGACGGCCCTCGCGGAGGCGGATGCCGGTCGGCGGGAACTGGAGCGGCGCGAGGAGGCGCTGCGCGCGAGCGAGGCGCGCTACCGCACGCTCTTCGACTCCATCGACGCGGGCTTCTGCGTTCTCGAACTGGTCTTCGACGCGGCGTGGCGGCCGATCGACTACCGATTCGTCGAGACGAACCCGGCCTTCGCGCAGCAGACCGGGTTGACAGACGCCCTGGGAAAGACCGTCCGCGAACTCCTGCCGGGCATCGAGCCGTCCTGGATCGAGGCCTACGGCAAGGTTGCCCTGACCGGCGAGCCGGCGCGCTTCGTCGACCACGCCGCGGCGCTTGGCCGGTGGTTTGACGTCTACGCCTTCCGCATCGGTGCGCCCGAGACCCACCAGGTGGCGCTGCTCTTCAACGACATCACCGAGCGCAGACGCGCCGAGGAGGCGTTGCGGGAGAACGAGGAGCGGCAGGCGTTCCTGCTGCGGCTCAGCGATGCCCTGCGCCCGCTGGACGACCCGGCCGAGATCCTCAGCACGGCCTCGCGCGTGCTCGGCGAGCACCTCGCGGCCAACCGTGTGGGATACGCGGAGGCCCAGGAGGATGGCGAGACGATCGTCGTCACGCGCCACTACACCGATGGCGTGGCCGGTATCGAGGGACGCTACCACTACGACGATTACGGGCGGACGCTCCTCACCGAGCTCCGGGCCGGCCGCACCGTGGTGCGCGGTGATATCGCGCGCGACCCCACGCTTACCGACCAGGAGAAGGCGGCCCACGCGGCCCTCCAGCTGGGCGCCACGGTCACCGTGCCGCTGGTGAAGGCGGACCGCCTCGTGGCCGTGCTCTTCGTCCACCACCGGGACGCGCACGCGTGGTCCGCCGCCGAGCAGGCCCTGCTCGAAGAGACCGCCGTCCGCACGTGGGACGCGGTGGAGCGCGCCCGAACCGAGGCCGCGCGGCGGGCGGACGAGGAGCGGTTCCGGACGCTGATCCAGCGCAGCGCCGACGCGATCCAGCTGGTGTCTCCCGACGGCACGATCCGCTACTCCTCCGACTCGGTCGAGGCGGTCCTCGGCTACCGGCCGGAGGAGATCGCGGGCAACAGCGTCGCCCCCTACGTCCACCCCGACGACCTGCCCGCGGTCCTGGCCTGGATCGCCGAGGTCTCGGCCTCGCCAGACGGGGTCGGCTCCAACGAGTACCGCATCCGCCACAAGGACGGCTCCTGGGCGTGGGTGGAGACCACGATCGCCAACCATCTCGACACACCGAACATCCAGGCCCTCGTCGGCAACTTCCGCAACATCACCGCGCGCAAGCGGGCCGAGACCGAGCGGGAGGCGTTCATCGACGCCGCCGCCCACGACCTGCGGACCCCGCTCACCACGATGCGGGTCCAGGCGCAGCTCCTCCTCCTGCGGGCACGGCGGGGTCAGGCCACCGACGCCACGGCGGTCGAGTCCGGCCTGGCGGCCATCGACGCCGCCGTCGGCCGGATGATGGGCCTGGTCGACGAGATGATGGACGCCGCCCACCTGCGGACAGGGCGGCCGCTCGCCCTCCGGACCGCGCCGACCGACCTCGTACCGCTCGCCGAGGCCGCCGCCGCTGATGCCCGGCGGGGCACCGACGGGCACCTGGTGCGGGTCGACGCGGCGGTGCCGGCCCTGGTCGGCGAATGGGACGGGGCCCGGCTGGGGCGGGTGTTGGCCAACCTGCTCGGCAACGCCGTCAAGTACAGCCCGCGAGGGGGCGAGGTCGCCGTGCGACTGGCGCGTGCGGAGGAGGCGGACGGGGCCGCCTGGGCGGTGCTGGCGGTGCGCGACCAGGGGCTGGGGATCCCGGCGGCCGACCTGCCGAGGGTCTTCGAGCGCTTCAGCCGCGGCGGCAACGTCGCCGGCATCAACGGCGCCGGGATCGGTCTGGCCGGGGCCAGGCAGATCGTCGAGCAGCACGGCGGCACGATCCACGTCGAGAGCGTCGAGGGCGAGGGCAGCACGTTCACCGTCCGGCTCCCGCTGACCCCGCCCCCCGCGGGCCGGGGCCCCGGGGTGTCCCCTCCCCACTGATACCGGATCCGGGTGATCGCCGGCGCTTCTGCCGGCGGGATCGCGGCCGGCTTCGGCCGGGTTCGTCCCCGAGCCTGTGACCGTGGGGCTCGGCGCCGGGCGGGCGGGCCGTCCCGGTGCCCCCGGGACCACGACTGATCAGCCGGATCCGGTATAACGTTGGCTGTGGGTCCCGCGGTGCCCACGCTCCGGCCGGGGGCGAGTCGGCCCCGTGCCCCAGGCGACGGCCACGGTCCAGCCCGTCCAGCGAAGAACGCGGTCGGCCACGGCCATCCTCCTCGGCCCAGGCCGGTGTGCGGTGCGACCGAGCCGCCGGCTTCGCGGCGCCTCCGGAGAACGCCTGGTGGTTTGGTCCCGCGGGTTGATCGCCGCGACCAACGGGACAGCGTCCGGGCGTGCTCGCCCGGACGCTGTCCCGTGCGCGGGCGGTCGTGGGAGGGCCTTCGGTCATCTCTGATCATCTCCGTCGCGCCGTGCTCCGGGCCGGGCGCCGCGGTCGGTGGGGATGGGCGCCCGGGGCGGCGGCGCTGTCCCCGGGCGGGTGGGACGCGGCGGGCGCCGCGGGGCGGCGTCGGATCACGGCCACGCCGACAACGCTGGTATCATCGCCCCTGTGCCATGACCGAGCCAACGGACCAGGCGGCTTCCCCGCCCGACCTACGACCCCACTTCCACGCCGCGTCCGACGCCAACCTGGCCCGGCGCGAGGAGCGTCTGCTCGCGCACAACCGGGACGTCGCCCAGCTGGCGCGCATGACCGAGCGGCTCGTCCACTGGGCGGCCGTCATCGAGTCCTCCGACGACGCCATCTTCGGCAAGACCCTCGACGGGATCATCACCAGCTGGAACTACGGCGCGGAGCGACTGTACGGCTACGCGCCCGAGGAGATCGTCGGCCGCAGCGTCGCCGTCCTCTTCCCGTCCGACCGCCCCGACGAGTTCGACCGGATCATGACCCGGCTGCGGCGGGGCGAGCGGATCGACCACTACGAGACGGTGCGGGTGCGCAAAGACGGCTCCAGCGTCGACGTCTCGGTCACCATCTCCCCCATCCGTGACCCCGGCGGCGCGCTCATCGGCGTCGCCTCCATCGGCCGCGACATCACCGAGCGCAAGCGGCTCGAGCAGCGGCGGTTGGCCTTCGCCGTGGCGGCCAGCCACGAGTTGAAGACCCCGCTCACGGTTCAGCGGATCGCGGTCCAGGCGCTGCGCCGCGCCGTCGAGCGCGGCAACATGGCGGCCCTGCCGCGGCTGCTGGACCGCATCGAGGACGGCCTGAGCCGGCAGGCGCGCCTGGTCGACGGGCTCCTCGAGGCGTCCCGTCTCGAGCGAGGGGCGCTCGTCGCGCGCCCGACCCGGTTCGCCCTCGACGACCTGGTCCGCGACACGGCGGACCAGCTGCGCGGCCTGAGCCACCACGACTTCCTGGTCGCGGCGCCGGCGCCCGTCGAGGTGGTGGCCGACCGCGACCAGGTCGGGCAGGTGCTGGTCAACCTGCTCGCCAACGCGGTCAAGTACTCGCCCGCCGCCGACCGCGTCGAGATCGCGGTGGCGGCGGACGGCTGGGCGACGGTGGCCGTCCGCGACTACGGGGTCGGCCTGGCGCCGGTCGACCAGGAGCGGGTGTTCGAGCCGTTCGTGCGGGTCGAGGGCGAGGCGACCGCCGCGCTCTCGGGCATGGGGTTGGGGCTCTACCTGGCCTCCCAGCTGGCCGCGCTCCAGGGCGGCCGGCTCCGTGTCGAGAGCGCCGCGGGCAAGGGCGCGACGTTCACGCTGGACCTCCCGCTGCCGCCGGACGCGGGGCAGGGCCGCCATTCGCCGGCCGCCCCGCCCCGTGCCTGACGCCTGACGCCCCCGCGCGGGCGACCAACGGTCCCGCACAGGTGGCGGCGCGGTCCGCGCGGTGGTCCTCGCCGCTGACAGCACGGCGGCCCCGTCGTCCCCACGGGTCGGCGCGGCGACGCGTCGTCCTCCCCGACGAACCCGGACGGGGCCCGTCCGCCCGCGCGCGGCGCACGCGGGGCGCCTCGACCCCGGGCCACCCGGCGTGCCGGTCGGTCGTCGGGAGGGCGGGGGGATGGCGCCGATCGCCACCCCGCGAGGCACCCGGGCGGTCGCCGCGCCGACCGGGTCGGGTGCCGACCGGAGCGTGCCCATCCCCGGTCCGTGCCCGGCACGGCGCCGGTCGGCGGCGAGATTCGCCCGCGCCCTGGGGGGCGGTCCGGTCCGGATGCGGGTCGTGCGTCGTCTTGTCGCCAGGGCCTGCGCATCGGACAATGTTGGCGAGAACGGCACGCGGGCGATCACCCACGGGTGAGGACCGGCACGTAACGTCCGTGGTCCTCCCGCGCGCCGCCCGCCTCGCCGCCCGGCGAGCGGGGCTCGTGCCCGTCGCCTCCGGCCCCCCTCCTCGTGCGCTCCGGCGGGCCGGGGACGGCCCCTGGGTCGGAGCGGATCCATTCGGCACACGCGAGCGACGCCCAACGACGGCAGCCCCGGGGCACACCGCCGATGTCGCGACGCGCGACGGCAGGGGGTGTCAGCGGTGATCGTCGACAGCGCCATCTACGTGGACGGCCGGCGGGCGGAGGCGCCCGGCTCGCTGGAAGAGACCTACGAGGCCTGCCGGGAGGCGGGCGGGGTCGCCTGGATTGGCCTCTTCCGGCCGACGGAGGGCGAGTTCGGCCGCGTCGCGGAGGAGTTCGGGTTCCACGAGCTCGCGGTCGAGGACGCCATCCGGGCCCACCAGCGCCCGAAGCTGGAGCGCTACGGCGACACCCTCTTCGTCGTGCTGCGGGCGGCCCGCTACCTCGACCGGCCGGAGACGGTCGAATTCGCCGAGCTCCACGTCTTCGTCGGCCCCGACTTCGTGGTGACCGTCCGCCACGGCTCGGGTCCGGACCTGAGCCGGGTCCGCCGCCGGATGGAGGCCGAGTCCGACATCCTCCGGCGCGGCCCCGAGGCGATCCTCTACGCGATCCTGGACCGGGTGGTGGACGACTACGCGCCGGTCGTCCGCGGGCTGGAGAACGACATCGACGAGATCGAGACGGAGGTCTTCGGCGGCAACGCGGGCGTCACCCGCCGCACCTACGAGCTGGCGCGCGAGGTGATCGAGTTCCAGCGGGCGACCCGGCCCCTGGCGGGAATGCTGGGTGGGCTGATCGCCGGGGCGGACAAGTACGGCGTCGACCTCGAGCTGCGCCAGTACCTGCGCGACGTCCAGGACCACGCCATCCAGGTCGACGAGCAGGTCGCGGGGTTCCGCGAGCTGCTGCAGAACGTGCTCAGCGTCAACCTCGCCGTCGTCGGCCTGCAGCAGAACGAGGAGGTCAAGGCGCTGACGGAGGCCTCGGTCGCGCAGAACGACGAGGTGAAGCGGATCTCGGCGTGGGCGGCGATCCTCTTCGCGCCGACACTGATCGGGACAATCTACGGCATGAACTTCGACCACATGCCGGAGCTCCACTGGCGCCTCGGCTACCCGTTCTCCCTGCTCCTGATGGCGCTCGTCTCCGTGGGGATGTGGGCGGTATTCCGGCGGCGCGGCTGGCTGAGCTGAGCGCGACCGCGCGGGTCTACGGCGTCGTCCAGCGCTCGGTCCTCTCCCTCGCACCCTGACCGGCCCCTGACCGCCCCTGCCCCCTTGCGGCCGGCTCCGCGCCGTCGAGTCGGGACCACCTCCCCGGACCCTCCCTGCCCGGCCCCCGAGTCCGGGGTGCCTGGTGCCCGCCGGATCGGCGAGGGCTGGGCGGCGCGCCCGCCCTCTTGACAGGAGGGGAGGGTGTACGTACACTCCCCGTGGGACGCGACGTGGAGACCAGGACGAGCCGGCGGGGGCGCTCAGCGCGGGGCACCGGCCGATCCGAGGCCGGGTCGCGGCCCATCGGGCCCGTGGTCGACGACCGTGGGGACCCGAGACGACGAGGGGCCGCCGGCTCAGCCGGCGGCCCCTCGTCGCGTGCACCTCGCGTGCACCTCGCGTGGGTCGAGGGCAGGCGGTTCCCGATCGGCCCACCGCCGCGGGCACCCGGGTTGCCCGGGACCGTCCGGTGGCCGCACGAGTTCCGGGCGGCCCGGTGTCCGATGCCCCGGGACCGGGCACGGCGCCGGTTACCCCATCGAGCGGAGCATGATCGTCGGCTTGCGCGGCTTGCGCAGCGCCTGGATCGCGAGCTGGGTGGCGACCCGCTCGGCGACGTGGCCGAATGCCTGGCTCGTGGCCGACGTCGGCGCGTCAATCACCACCGGTCGGCCAGCGTCGCCGCCCTCGCGGACGGACGGCTCGAGTGGCACCTCGCCGAGGAACGGCACGCTGTGCTCCTCGGCGGTGCGGCGGCCGCCGCCCTCGCCGAAGATGCGGTGCAGCTCGTCGCAGTTGGGGCAGACGAAGCCGCTCATGTTCTCGACGATGCCCAGGATCGGCGTCTTCACCTCCTGGAACATCTTGAGACCCTTGATCGCGTCGGCGAGCGCCACCTCCTGCGGGGTGGTGACGATCACGGCACCCGAGATCGGGATCTTCTGGACGAGCGTGAGCTGGACGTCGCCGGTGCCGGGCGGCAGGTCGATCACCAGGTAGTCGAGCTCGCCCCAGTCGACGTCGTTGAGGAACTGGTTGATCAGCTGGGCGACGAGCGGACCGCGCCAGATCAGCGCCTTCTCGGGGTCGAGGAGGAAGCCGATGCTCATCAGCTTCACGCCGTGGGCCTCGAGCGGCACGATCTTGCCGTTGCGCATCATCGGCTTGTCGCCGACGCCCATCATCAGGGGGATGCTTGGACCATAGACGTCGGTGTCGAGCAGGCCGACCGCGGCGCCGGCCTTCGCCAGCGACACCGCGAGGTTGACCGCGACGGTCGACTTGCCGACGCCGCCCTTGCCGGAGGCGACGGCGATCGCGTTCTTGACGCCCTTGATCGGCTGGGCGTCGGCCTTGCCGGCGCCGCTGGCGCGGACGCGGGTCGTCCAGGTGACCGTGACCTCGCCGACCCCGGGCAGGGCGGCGACCGCGGCGCGCAGGTCGCGCTCGATCTGCGGCTTGGTCGGCGCCAGGGGCGAGGGGTGTTCGACGGTGAGCACGACGTCCTGGCCGCGGATCTCGACGGCGAGGACCATCTTCAGGTCGACGAGGCCCTGGCCGATCGACGGCTCCTGGACGGGCCGGATCGCGTCGAGGACCTGCTCCTTGGTGAGGGCGCCGGGGGCCGGCGTCGCCTCGGTCGGGGTCATGGTGGACACGGGGGTTCCTCTCCGTTGGGCATCGCCAGCCGCGTCACCGGCGGGGTCTGGCCAGCGAGCGGGGCCGACCGGAGCGCGTGCAATGCTTCACGAATGATAGCCCAACCGGGGTCGGCCAACCGAAGGCGGGCAACGGCGCGCCCTCCCATCGCCACGCCGGGACGGTTCAGGGCCGCCGCGCGGAATGGGACGTGCCGATCCGGGCCGCGGTGCGCCGCCGGCCCGCCAGGCGATCGGCACGCGCGGTCCCATGCGCCTCGGGGGTGCCAGGTTGGGACCAGGGCGCGTGCGCCGCCCGCGATGCTCGGAGCCAGCGGAGCGGGGTTGCCGGCCGCGGGTCGCCCTATTTGGCGCCGCCGCGCTCGGGTGTCGGGCGGAGGGGGACCGCTGGCACGGGCTGACCCGCGATCGACGGGTCAGCGCCCCGGGGAACCTCGGCCGGCCCGGCGCCGTCGCGGGAGGCCGGGGTGCCCGGCTCGGCGAGATCCTCGCGCCAGATGCGCTCGATCGCCGGGATCGCGGCGGCGATCGGCAGCGCGAGCAGCACGCCAGTGATCCCCAGCAGTTGGCCGCCGATCAGGACCGCGATCAGAACCGCGATCGAGGAGATCTGGAGGGTGCCCTTGTAGATGCGGGGCACGATGATGTAGTTCTCGACCTGCTGGTAGATGAGGTAGGCGACGACCACGATCGCCGCGGTCTGGATCGACTCTGTCGCGGCGAGCAGCGCCGCCGGGACCGTCGCGATGATCACGCCGGCGATCGGGATCGCGTCGGCGAAGGCGGCGATCACGGCCAGCAGCAGCGGCTGCGGCACCCCCAGCGCGGAGAGCACGACGAAGGTGAAGACGCCGAAGATCAGCGAGGTAATCCCCTGCCCGACGATGTAGCCGCTGACGCTCTGGCTGATCACCGGCATGCTGCGGCGGATCTTGACCCGCTGCCGCCGCGGTACATAGCGGAGGACCCAGTCGAAGACGCGCTCGCCGTCGACCAGCAGGTACACAGTCAGGACGAGGGTGATGAAGAAGTTGGAGATCGCCCGCGCCAGGGTGGAGCCAACGGTGACGGTGGTCTCCGCAACAGCACCGGCGTCGGGGGCCGCGCCGGGCTGGCCGTCGCCGCCGAGCGGGTCCTCGACTTGCCGCTGCACCCGGTCCGAGAACTGGGCGTCGAGACCGAACACTTCTTCGGCCCGCTGGACGTAGTCGGGCCAGTCCTCGGCGACCCGCTCACCCTGCTCGATCAGCGGCGGCACGATCAGCGCCAGGATCCCGCCGAGGAGCGCGATGAAGACGACGAAGATCAGCCCCACGCTGGCAGCACGCGGCCAGCCGCGCTGCTGGAGGCGGGTGACGAGGGGATCGAGGGCGGCGGCGAAGAACAGGGCGATGACGATCTGGAGCAGGATCGTCCAGAGCTCGCGGGCCAGCCAGAGCACGGCCAACGTCAGCAGGACCCGGACGATCGCGCCCCAGGGGAGTTCGATCCGGGTGATCACGATGGCGTCGGAGGGTGGAGGCGTCGACGGCGGCGGCATCCCCCCCTGGCTGACGGGGACCTGGCCGGTGTCACTGTTGGGCATCTGGTCTGACTGGGCGGACGTGTAGATGGGAGGCCTCCTCTCGGCTCGTCAGTCGGCCCGTGACGCAAGTGGTGGGCCGAGGCTGGGACGAGGGAGGCTGGGCGGACGGACCGCAGCGCCTAGCGCAGCCCGAGCAGGTCGGCCAGGTTGGCAGCGGGGTCGAGGACGGGCAGGATCTCGCCCTCGCGGGAGGCGAGGAGGCCGGTCACGCCCGGGCCGTGCCCGGCGATGATCGAGTCGCCGTGGGCGACCACGCCAACCGAGACCGCGCCGCCCCGGTAGTGGCGGCCATAGGTCGCGTCGGCGTCGAGGATCGCCACGAAGTCGCCCAGGCGCAGGTCGGCGAGGCCGAACTCCTCGACCGTGGCAGGATCGAAGAGGGTGATGTCGTAGTCGCCGCGGAAGACGTGGTCGCGCCCCAGCCCGGAGCCCATCACCCGGGCGGGGACCGTCTTCGCGACCGGCACCACCAGCCGCTCGTCGCGCACCTCCGTCAGCCAGCGGCCGAGCAGGTCCGGGTCGAGGTTGGTGCAGAGGATCCGTGGGAAGGCGTCGATCGCCACGCCGGTGCCGAAGCCCCGGACCAGCACCTGGTCGCCCGGCAACATCTGGTCGAGCGTCTCGGGCGGGAAGTCGACCATCACGTGCTCGACGCCGCCGTGCTTGCCGGTGACGACGCCCTCGGCGCCGCGGGCCGCGCCGGAGACGACGGTCGCCCGGTTGCCGACGCAGGCGAGGACGTTGAGCCCGCCGTTGGCCGTCTCGTCGGGGTTCTTGAGCGAGACGGCCGGCTCGACGTGGTCGCCGACCAGGCCGCGGACCCGGTCGCCGACGCGGACGTTGTAGGTGACGCCGCCGGTGCCCGGCAGCACCCGGGGGTGGCCGTCGTGGGAGATCCGGTAGGGGGAGCGGCTGTCGTACCGCGGCGGGCTGACCTGCCCGACGACGGAGAGCATGACCAGGCGGTCCCGGTTGGTGGCGAGGGGCACAGGGGATCTCCGGGAGGCGGCTGACGGCGGACGGCCGTCAGCTATCAGCCGCCAGCTATCAGCTTTCGGCCGACAGCCAACGGTCGGCGAAGAGGGCGATTGGGGACGGCGGGGGGCGGGTGGGCGCTTTGCCCACCCGCCCCCCGTGGCGTCTTGGCGACCGGACGCACGCTCGGCCGAGGAGACCGACCGGTGAGAACTGACGGCTGACGGCCGATAGCTGCCAGTAATCAGCTCTCAGCTCTCAGCTACTGGCAGGTCCACTCGTTGCGGCGGCCGACGGACCACATCCAGCCCGCGGCGTTGGCGCTGGCCCAGGCGTCGAAGATGCTCTGGTTGGCGTACGGGGTCGATGCCCAGGTGCCGGGCATGAACTGGAACAGCCCGGAGGCGCCCGACGACGCGTTGACGGCGTTCGGGTTGAGGTTCGACTCGCACCGGGCCACGCGCAGCATGTCGGCGCGGGGCTGCCCGTAGCGGTCGGCCGCGGCGTAGATGATCGACTCGATCGACCCGCCGGCCGCGGGGGCGGTCGGAGTGGTCGGGGCGGGCTGCCGCGGGGCCGGGGCGGTCTGGCTCAGGTACGTCGAGGACGCCCAGCCGCTAGTCCCGCCGTAGCTCACCGACGCGAAGCCGCTCTGGGTGCGTCCGGTGAGGGTCACCGAGGCGCCGGACGGCATCACGGTGACCACCCCGTAGCCGGTGCCGGGGCCGGAGCGGAGGTTGAGCGAGGTGGTGGTGTAGGCGGTCCCGGTCGGGCCGCTCGTCGGTCCCTCCGCGCCCGGCGTGGGCGCGGCGTCGCCGCTGACGGTGGTGATGAAGCTCGCGTAGCCCCAGCCGGAGATGCCCTGGTAGGTGAGGCCGGCAAAGCCGTTCGCCCGCTCGCCGGTCAGGGTGACGCTCCCGCCGTTGGGGATCACGGTCCGGACGGCGTCGGAGGTGCTCGGACCGGCCCGCAGGTTGAGGGCGGTCGTGACCCGTGCCGGCCCTGTCGCGCCGGTGCGCTCACGGACGACCGTGCCCGAGCCGCCCGTGCTCAGGTAGTCCTGCGACGCGTAGCCGCGGCTGCCGCGGTACGTGACGGGGACGAACCCGTTCTCGGCGGCGCCGACGGTCTCGACCGAGGCGCCGGCGGGCATCACCAGGATGACCGCGTAGTTCGTGCCGGGGCCGCGTCGCAGGTTGAGCGCGGTGGTCGTGGTCGCGCTCGCGGCGCTGGCGGACCGGGGAGCCACGACGACGGCGCTCAGGACGGCGGTTACCAGGAGGAAGGCGGAGAGGACGGCGAGGGGACCACGGCGCGGTGCGGCGTGGTAACGACGGGTGGCGGACGACACGGAGGCGCTCCTCTTCCCAGGACGGCCACCGGCGGGAACGCCGCTCACCGATGCCTCGCGTCGAGCGCGAACGGCAACGGAGCGGGCGGCCGCACGGGCAACCGTGGTGGCTTAAGGATCGGTCTGGGATCGCGACGATCGTGGTCGGCGACGGTTCCTGCCTCGGTCCCCCAACCAGAGCGGCCGTCTCGAGTCGATCTCGGAGCCGCCCCGGGCAGCCCCCAGCCGGGCCACCCGGGTGCGCCTTGCCGGCCAGGCGGCCGGGACGGGGCACGCGGCGCGTGTCGGCGAGTCAACGCGGGGCCGATCGCCCCGTCTGACCGCCATCGGTCCGTGCCGAGCTCGGACGTCCTCTGCTCCGGTCGTGGCCGAGCGCACAGCCCGCGTCGACCGCCCGGAGCGTGGGCGAGGGTTATCCGCCGACCGGCACGGCCGGTCACGCAGCGGTCTACGTCCGTATGCACGGAATCGGATTCATCCGACCGGGCGTTGAACGGTCGGAAGGACCGACCGATCCGGACAACCGCGGCGCGGCGCGAACCATAACGAACGCGTCGCGTCCGACGCAAGGGGCGGCGCGGGCGCCCGCGGTCGCCAGGGGGGCCGTCGAGCGGGGACGCCACCGGTGCCTGGGAGGCGACGCGACGCCACCTTGGGCGCCATCTTAAGGGGATGAGCCGCGACCGTCGTGGCGCCAATGCCGCCGTCGCGGCCCCCCGACTCGCCCTAGTCGGCCTGGCCGTCGTCGCCGCCACCCGACCCCGGGCGGTCCTCCGTGAGGAACCGGACCGCGCCGGGGCGGAAGCGGACCAGCAGCGTCGACCCCTCCCGGGCGAGCGGCACGGTGGGCGCCGCCGTGTCGTCCCAGGCGAGGGCGTCGCGGACCGGGATGACGGCGCGGCCGCCGGTCTGGTCGGTCGCGTGGACCTGGAGGGCGAGCGGCCCGCCGAGCGGGGCCACCCCGCGGGCGAAGCCGTAGGCCCAGCGGGCGGGAAGGTCGGTCGGGATCGCCCAGTCCGCGGCGGACGGGAGCGGCGCGGGCCAGGCGCCGGGGGCATCGGGCGGCTGCGGGGTCGGGACGGCCTCGCCGCGGCGGAGGGCGGCGACGGCGCCGACGAGCAGGCGACCGCCGCGGCGCATCAGGTCCCGCTCGAGGTCGGGGGCACGGACGCCGAGCGGGAGGTCGATCGCCTCCTGGGCGAGGATCGGTCCGGTGTCGAAGCCGGCGTCCATGCGGTGGACGGTGACGCCGATTTGCCGCTCGCCCCGGCGCAGCGCCCAGAAGACCGGCTCGGGGCCGCGCCCGGCGGGCAGCAGCGACGGGTGGACGTTGAGGCAGCCGAGCGGGGGCAGGTCGAGCAGGGCCGGAGGCAGGCGCCAGGGGAAGCAGGCGACCGCGACCACGTCCGGCCGGTGGGCCGCCACGGCGGCGACGACCTCCGGCCAGCGCTTGGCGGCCATGTTGACCACCGGCGCGGCGGCGGCCCGTGCCAGACCCGCCACATCCTCCGGCGCCAGCAGGGGGAGCACGGCAGCGGCGCCGCGCGTCGCACCCTGCCGGGCGCCCGTGCCCGGACGGGGGACGACCGCCGCCTCCGTTGGCCCGGGCCCGGCGAGGACGACCGCGCGCAGGTCGAAGCCGGCCTCGAGGAGCGCCCGCAGCGGCGGGACCGAGGCGGCGCACTGCATCCCGAAGAACGCCACGCGGGGCGGCCGGTCGGACCCTCGCTCGGTTCCGTGCGCGGCGGGACCGGTCGGCGGTGGGGGAGGGGCGGGCTCTGCTCGATCAGCGCCGGGGACGGGGACGGGGACTATGCCGCCGCCCGCCGTCCCGTCATCTCCGCGCGCCCGCTCGATTGACACGCTGGGACACTCTCCACTAGGGTTCGACCGGGGCGGCCAGCGCCCACGTGGCCGTGCCCGGCGACGCCGCGATGATAAGACGGATGCGAGGACGAAGCCGATGGCCCGACTCGTGAACTGCGCCAAGCTCGGACGCGAACTGCCCGGGCTGGACAAGCCGCCCTTCCCCGGCCCGCTCGGCCAGCGCATCTATGAGAACGTGTCGGCCGAGGGCTACGCGCTCTGGCAGCCGCACATGACCATCCTGATCAACCACTACGGCCTCAACCCGGCCGACCCCGAGACGCGGACGGTGCTCCGCGAGCAGATGGAAGAGTTCTTCTTCGGACCGGACGCCCGGATGCCCGACGGCTGGATCCCGGCCGGAGCCGGGGCGGGCGCCGGCGCCAAGGGCGGCGGCGCCCCGGCGCGGAAGAAGTAGCCTCTCGCCCCGGACCCCACGGGCGCGTCGCCCCCCCTCGGACACCACGCGCCGTAGGGGCGCGATTCATCGCGCCCGTCATCGCGCCCGGCATCGCGCCCCCGCCGGGTCGCGCCCCCGCCTTGTGCGCCGTGCCGCGGGCTGCTACAAGGCCGCGCCTGACCGATGACGTCCGCCCACATCTCCGCCCCGGTCGGCGGCCGAGTAGCGCGGTCGCGTGCCACGAGGGTGGGGGGCAGCACGGTGGGAGACGCGGGCGGTGGGCCGGCGGGGCGGCCGCTGAAGGTCGGGTGCTTCCTGCCGGTCGTCGAGCGGCAGATGGACGGCGGCAGCGCCCGGGGCCGCGACGTGCTGGCGATGGCGCGGGCGGCCGAGGCGGTCGGCTTCGACTCGGTCTGGATCCCCGACCACCTGCTGTTCCGGCACCCGGGCGAGGACGAGCAGGGCGCCTGGGAGTGCTTCGCGCTGCTCGGGGCGCTCGCGGTGGCCACCGAGCGGGTCGAGATCGGGCCGCTGGTGGCCTGCACCGGTTGGCGCAACCCCGCGCTGATCGCCAAGATGGCCGACACGGTCGACGAGCTGAGCGAGGGCCGCCTGGTCCTCGGGCTCGGCGCCGGTTGGCACGAGCCGGAGTACCGCGCCTTCGGGTACCCCTTCGACCGGCGGGTCGGCCGGTTCGAGGAGGCGCTGGCGGTGATCCTGCCGCTGCTGCGCGACGGGCGGGTCGACCACGCCGGGCCGTTCTACCAGGCACGGGAGTGCGAGCTCCACCCCCGGGGACCGCGCACCGGCAGGGGCGGGCCGCCGGTCCTGATCGGCGCGCTGGGGACGGGGCCGCGGATGCTGCGCCTGGCCGCCCGCCACGCCGACCTCTGGAACGCCTGGATGACCTGGGGGCGCTCCTACCCCGACGCGATCCCGCCGCTGCGGGACCTGGTCGACGGCGCCTGCGCCGAGGTCGGGCGCGACCCGGCGACGCTCGGGCGGACGGTCGCGATCCTGGCCGAGGTGCCGGACACGGCGGCCCGCCTGGTCCGCACCTCCCCGACGGGGGGCGGCGAGCCGCTGGCCGGCACGGCCGAGGAGATCGCCGCCGCGCTGCGCGGCTTCGCGGCCGAGGGGATCGCCCACGTCCAGGTGGTGCTGGCCCCGAACAGCGTCGCCGGCATCGAGGCCTTCGCGCCGGTGCTGGAGGCGCTCGACCGGGGATAGGGGGGACGCCCCGCCGCGTGTCGGGCCGACGAAGGTGTCCTTGTCGATCGGTCGGCGCGGGCGCGGGCGCGATGAATCGCGCCCCTACGAGGCGGGGGCGTGGTGACCGGCGGGGGGGGGCGAACTCCTGGTCGGGCAGCCGCTCGAGGACGGAGCGGGCGTTCTCGCCGGTGCCGTGCTGCTCGGCGTGCCGGAAGAGGTCTCCCTTCGTGGCGGGGTTGTCCATGCCCTTGAAGATTTTCTGGAGCCCGATCGGGTGGATGGCGGCCAGAGGGTGGTCCTCCGTGTCGCTGTGGGGGACGACGGGCAAGGCGGTGCACCGCGCGTGCCAGGCGGCAGCCGCCGGGGCGCCTCCGGGTGACGAGATCAAGTCCGGGCGGGGACCCGCGCGAGGGTGTCCGCCGCGCGGCGCTGCCGACCATCGCGCGCCGGTGCCAGCCATCGCGCGCCGGTGCCGGCCACGGCGCGCCGCTCGGTAGGTCGCACCGTGACTCTCGGGGCCCCTTTCTGGTCCGGGACGACGGGACGCGGACGGACCACGGGGTCCGGCGTCTAGGTGCCGACGGCCGCGTCGGGGACGGCCGCGATGGGGCGTCTGGGAGTGGTGGGGCGGCGGGGGGCGCGGCCGATCGCCTGGGTCATCGCGGCGGCGACCAGGGCGAGGATGCCGGCGCCAAAGAAGGCGAGCTGGTAGTCGCCCGTCCAGGTCCGGATCACCCCGGCGGCGGAGGCGGCCGCGGCGGCGCCGAGCTGGTGTGCGGCGAAGATCCAGCCGAAGACGATGCCAACGTTGCGCTTGCCGAAGAGGTCCGCGGTCAGGGCGACGGTGGGGGGTACCGTCGCGACCCAGTCCAGGCCGTAGAAGACGACGAAGAGGATCAGGCCGGCGCGGGGGGCGTCGAAGGCGTCGGGCAGGAAGAGCAGCGAGAGGCCCCGCAGCCCGTAGTAGGCGAGCAGCAGGCGGCGCGGGTCCCAGCGGTCGGTCAGCCAGCCGGAGGCGGTCGTGCCGACGATGTCGAAGACGCCGATCGCGGCGAGCATGCCGGCGGCGGTGACCTGGGCCATCCCGTGGTCGACCGAGGCCGGGATCAGGTGGGTGCCGATCAGGCCGTTCGTGGTCGCGCCGCAGACGAAGAAGCTGCCCGAGAGGAGCCAGAAATCGCGCGAGCGGGCGCCGAGGCGGAGCCCATCGAACGCGGCGGCGACCGGGTTCGCGACCGCCACGGGTGGGGCGACCGTCGCCTCGTCGTCGCCGAACGCCCGCAGGCCGAGGTCGGCCGGGCGGTCGCGCATGAAGCGGGCGACGAGTGGCACGACCAGCAGCGCGCCGACGGCGGTCGCCGCCGCCGCCCAGCGCCAGCCGATCGAGTCCACGAGGAGGGCGAGAACCGGCAGGAAGACCAGCTGCCCGGTCGCGCTGCCGGCCGTCAGCACGCCGAGGACGAGGCCGCGGCGGGCGACGAACCAGCGGTTGGCGACCGTCGCGGCGAGCACGGTGGCCATCGCCCCCGTGCCGAGCCCGACCACGACGCCCCAGAGCAGGGCGAGCTGCCAGGGCGCCCGCATCAGCGTGGTCAGCGCCGAGCCCGACCCGACGAGCAGCAGCGCGCAGATCGTCACGCGGCGGACGCCGAACCGGTCCATCAGGGCGGCGGCGAAGGGACCGCTGAAGCCAAAGAGGATCAGGTTGATCGAGACCGCCAGGGAGATCGTCGCCCGGCTCCAGCCGAACTCCTCCTGGAGCGGGACGATCAACACCCCCGGCGTCGAGCGGAAGCCGGAGGCGCCGAGGAGGGTGACGAAGGTGACGGCGGCGACGACCCACGCGTAGTGGACGGGGCGGCCGAACAGCCGCGTCGGGGGTGGGGCCGGCGTCGGCACGGAGGCGGTCGTCACGGAGGAGCACTCCCGATGGTGGTCCCCGCCGGCCGACCCGCGCCACCGGCGCACGGAACGCCAATGGGTTGGGACCGGTGTCGGCGCGAGGGCGAGGGCCGCAGATCCCCGACCCTAGGTCCGGCATGGTGCATTGTCAAGTAGTCATTTGATCTTATGAGTGTTTGACTGACCCGCGTGTCTGTCGTAGGATCGGTGTATGGTGGCGATGGCCGAGGACGCGACCCCAACGACGGAGGACCGGGCGAAGGTGTTCGCCGCGCTGGCGGACCCGACCCGGCTGCGGCTGGTCGAGCTCCTCGTCCTCCACGGCGAGTTGAGCGGCTCCGAGCTGGCCGAGCGGGCGGGCATCAGCCTGGCGCTGACCGGCCACCACCGGAAGATCCTCAAGGAGGCCGGCCTGATCGCGTCGCGAAAGGTCGGCCAGACCACCTACTGCTCGCTCGACCGCGGCCCGCTCGTCGCGGCGGTGCGAGACCTGATCCCGGTGCCCGAGGACTGAGCGGCCCCGATTGGGGCGCTATCGCCGCCGATCCGGTGGCGGAGGGGGAGCGTGTGGACGACGAGGCGGGGGCGCGGCCCCGGCGCGAGCCCCAGGCCAGCCCGCCCGAGGCACCGCCGAACTACCCGTTCCCGAAGAGCGCGGAGGGGCTGCTGCCCTGGTCGCACGCCGTGGCGCGCCTGGGACCGGCGCGCAACTACTGGCTGGCGACGACTCGGCCGGACGGGCGGCCGCACGTGACCCCGCTCTGGGGGGTCTGGGTCGACGAGGCGCTCTACTTTGACGGTCTGCCTACCACCCGCTGGGCGCGCAACCTGGCGGCGAACCCGGCCGCCGCGTTTCACCTGGAGAACGGGGACGACGTCGTGATCCTCGAGGGGATCGTCGACGACCTCGTCACGGACGCCGAGGTCGCGGCCCGCATCGTCGACGCCTGGGGCGCGAAGTACGGCGAGTTGCACCCCGAGCCCGCCGGCAGGGGGATCTTCCGGCTCCGCCCCCGCACCGCCCGCGCCTGGAGCCACTCCACCCTGACGGACGGCACCCGCTGGCACTTCGAGGGCTGATCTCGCCGTAGGCCGTCCGCCGGGCCGCCGTTCCCCGCGCTCCGATCCCGGATGACGGCGGACGGCTCCTCGCCGTCGTTTGGCGGTCTGCTGGCCGGGACCGTCGGAGCTGCCGGCCCGGTCCGCGTGACGGTGGCTGGGATAGGGCCGGCGTGCCTGGGCACTGGAGTCCGGCGTTCGCGCTCGGGCTCATACGGAATCCGGCTGTTCGGTGGCGGTACCCGGGAGGCGCCGACGGCCGGGCCCGCCTGGCGAGGCCCCGGCGACTGCCCGGATCCGGTATCGCCCCTCGTTCTCGACGATTCCTCCGCTCCCCGGGTAGTCATCCCGCCCCCTGTTGGGGCCTCGGTGCGACCTCACCCCGCCGGGTACGGGATGACCTGGCACGGCACCTGCACGTACACCCGGTAGCCCGCACGACGATAGCTTCGCCCGTCCCAAGGGAGGCCAACGGTGCGACGCGTTCTCCGGAACAACGGGCTCTCGCTCGCGATGTTCGGGCTCTTCGCGGCGTCGCTCCTCGGCCAGGTCGTCGCCGGGGAGCGGACCTACAACCAGGAGCAGCGCGAGCACGGGGGGGCGGCGGTCGACCTCGCCGCGTACCTGCGCACCGGCCACTTCGTCGAGGCGGTCTTCGAGAACTGGGAGAGCGAATTCCTCCAGATGGGGGCCTACGTCCTGCTGACCGTCTTCCTCTTCCAGAAGGGGTCGTCGGAGTCGAAGGACCCCGACGAGGAGCAGCCGCAGGACCGGGACGCGCGCGGGCTGGGCAGCCAGCCCGGCGCCCCCTGGCCGGTGCGGCGGGGGGGCGCGGCGCTCTGGGTCTACGAGCGGTCACTGACCCTGACGCTGTTCGCGCTGTTCGCCGGCTCCTTCGCCCTCCACGCGGTCGGTGGTGCCCGACAGTACGGGGAGGAGCAACTGAGCCACGGGCAGCCGGCGCCGTCGACGCTGGATTTCCTGAGGACCTCCGAGTTCTGGTTCCAGTCGTTCCAGAACTGGCAGAGCGAGTTTCTCTCCGTTGGCGTCCTGGTCGTCCTCTCGGTCGTTCTCCGCCAGCGCGGCTCCCCCGAGTCGAAGCCGGTCGCCGCGGCGCACGGCGAGACCGGGGGGGCGTAGGCGACACAGACCCCGTCCCTGCCGAGGTCCGGCGACCGCCGCCTCGCTCGCGGGCCGGGTCGGGCGGCCGACCTGCCAGAGGGTCGCGCTTGGGCAACGCCGCGGGGTGGAACCGAGGGGACCGTGCCGGCCCGCCACCGGAAAACCGACGGGTTCGGCTGTGAACCGACGGCGGCGAGTGGCGGGGGCGCACGGCCGGTGCGAGCGGCGGGCGTGTGCCCCCGCCGGCCGCGTAGCCGGCGCACTGGAGACGAAGCGCGCCTCCACTGGGGAGGCGCGGACCAATCGGCGTCGGTCGTCGGCGCGGATGGCCGACCGGACAGGGCGCCTAGGGCGCCGGTTGGGGCGCGGCCATGTGCTCGGCGCGGAGCTGGCCGCAGGCGGCGGCGATCTCGACGCCGCGGGAGTAGCGGACGGTGGTCGGGATCCCGGCGGCGCGGACCGTCTCGGCGAAGCGCTCGATCCCGACCCGGGTCGGGCGGGCGTAGGGCAGGACGTCGACCGGGTTGAGCGGGATCACGTTGACGTGGCAGAGCACGCCGCTCTCGCGCAGCAGCGTTCCCAGCGCGCGGGCCGTCGCCTCGCCGTCGTTGATGCCCGACATCAGCGCGTACTCGAACGAGACGCGACGTCCGGTCGCCTCGCCGTAGCGGCGGCAGGCCGCCATCAGCTCGGCGATCGGGTAGCGCCTGTTGAGCGGCACCAGCGTGTCGCGGAGGGCGTCGTCCGGCGCGTGGAGGGAGACGGCGAGGTTGACCTGGTAGGGCTCGGCGGCGAGGGCGCCGATCTTCGGCACGACGCCGGAGGTCGAGATCGTGATCCGGCGGGCGCCGAAGTTGAGCCCGGCCGGGTCGTGGAGGATCGCCACCAGCTTCATCGTCGCCGCGTAGTTCTGGAGCGGCTCGCCCATCCCCATCATCACCAGGTTGGTGAGCGCCCGGTCCCGACCCCGCGCCAGACGGGCCGCGCCGACGACCTGGGCGACCATCTCGCCGGTGGTGAGGTTGCGGGTGAGGCCGCCGAGGCCGGTGGCGCAGAAGGCGCAGCCGACCGCGCAGCCGACCTGACAGGAGACGCAGACGGTGACCCGGTCGGGGTAGAACATCGTGACCGTCTCGACGAACTGGCCGTCGAAGGTCCGGTAGAGGGTCTTGACGGTCTCGCCGCCGTCGGCCTCCTGCTCGCGGACCGGGGCGAGGGTGGTCAGCGGCAGGGTAGCCGCCAACTCGGCCCGGAGGGCGGCCGGCAGGTCCGTCAGTTCGGCGTAGTCGGCGGTGAGCCGACCGTAGACGCCGGCGTAGAGCTGGCGGGCGCGGTACCCCGGGGCGCCGAGCGCCACGAGCCGGTCCGTGAGCTCGGGCAGGGCCAGGTCGTAGAGCCCGACCGGCCGCTCGCCTCGGCGGGGGACACCGCGCGCGGGGCGCACGGAGACGGCCCCGTTCCCGTCGACGGGAACGAGCGGAAGCGTGGGCGGCGTGGGGGTGGTGGGGGCGTCGAGCAGGGTTGCCATAACTACGGAATTCTACCATGCCGGCCCGTCGCCGGGCACGGCCGAAGCACCGTCAGCGGGGCACGAACCGGGGCCGGCCGAGCGGAATCGCGGGGGAGCGGCGGCGGTCGACCATGGGGAGCCGACGTGCCCGGTGAGGTGGTGGCCGGCGTCCGGGACGGACACCGCGCCGACCGTCGTGCCCATGCTCCCCCCCGGGGCGGGGGCGATGACGGCCATTGCTGACGCCGACCCGCCTTCGCCCTCGTCGGAGAGGAGCAGGGACACGGCCGGGACCCGGGACGGCGCGCTGGGTGGGACCCGGGCCCGCCGGAACCGACGTCGAGGTCGACTCGCTCCGCGGTGCTCGGGTGCGGACCGAACCGGCATCTCCCGGTACCGATACCGACACGATCCGGGGACGGGTCGGCACCGCCGTCCCGACTCGACGCGGACGGTGTGGGCGATGCGTATGGCACGGCACCGCGGTGCCGCCACTGGCACAGGGAATGCGACCCCGGCGCTACCCGAATAGCGGGACTCGTGGGGGCAGATTCGAGCCGGCCCACCCTACCAATGGAGGTCCATCACGATGGCGAGCAAGGCGCAGGAGACCCAGAAGACGTTCTTCCGGGTGACCGACAGCATCCCCGAGGAGACCTGGTACTGGGCGGCACTGGCCTCGATCGGCATCTCGGCCGTGCTGAAGCTGAACAAGCGGGACAACTGGGCGCTCTTCGTCGGCCAGTGGCCGCCGACCTTCCTCCTCTTTGCCCTCTTCAGCCGGCTGCTCCGGCCGAGCCAGAAGTAGGCGACCGGCGGCGCCCGCTCCAGGCGGGCGCCGACCCGCTCTCGCCCCCGCTCCCGAACGGCCACCGCGCCGCCCACGCGGCATACCGGGAGATCCCATGGAGCCCCTGGGCCGCGTCTTCGATTTCATCCTGAAGCTGCTGGTGCTGGCCCTGATCTGGGTCGAGCGGCGAGACGCCGTACGCGCGACCAGCGGCGCGGCGACCGGCGGGCGTCCGCCCGGCGGCCCCGCGACGGCGCACCCCCCGGCGAGCCCGGAGGCGCGCCAGCCATCCGCGGGCGCCGTACCCCCACCGGATAGCGACGACGGTTCCGGGGCGGCGCCCATCGAGATCCCCGTCGGGGCGGTTGCCGGCGACGGGTCGATGACCTGCCCGGATGACTACCCGGTCAAGGGGAACCCGTCCTCGCTGATCTACCACCTCCCGGGGCAGCTCTCGTACGACCGCTTCCGGGCCGGGGTCTGCTTCAGCAGCCCCGAGGCGGCCGAGGCGGCGGGGTACCGGGCCAGCAACGCGCCAAGCGCCAGGACCGACGACGCCTGAGCGAGCAGAGTCCCCTCTGAAATCGTGGCTGCCCCTAGCAGCTCTTGGCGACGCGGCCGGGCCGTCCACGATGCCCCCACCTACCGTGCGATTCCTCATCCGTGGGCGCTCTTTGCCGTGCGCACCGCCAGGCGGTGGCAGGGGCCCCCGGCGCCCGTCCGACGATACGCCACGCCCCACGAACGTCGGTGGACAACAGCGGACCCGTGCTACGGGCTCCGGGTGACCATTGGGGCTACGCCGATTGGGTCCGCAACTGACCCAGGCCGGCCTCACGCCTGAGCCCGGGGCTTGTCCGGGCCCGGCCACCGCTACTGTCCAGCCGGATTGCGTTTGGGCTAGTCTCCGGGTGGTTGCTACGGCCTGGGCGCCCGCTGACCCGGCCAGCCTGAGCCGGCTTCGTCCCCGAGCTGCGGACCTCAGAGCGTGCCGCGAGCGGGCCCCGCCGTCCCCACGCCGCCGATCCCTCCGCCGATCGCCTGGACTTGGTATGGGAGCCGGGAAGGCCGAGCACTCCCCGCGGCGTGCGTCTCCCGCGTAACCGTCCTCCGGGCCAGCTAATACGGAATCCGGGTGATCACCCGGACTCTGGCCGATTGGTCCGCGGCCGGCTTCGGCCGGCTTCGTCCCTGAGCCTCTGACCTCGGGGCTCGCACCGGGCGGGCCCGACCAGCGCCGGCCTCCGATACCACCACCGTCCAACCTGATGCCGGATAAGGGGATCCCGGTATACTCCGCGCCCACGGCGGGAGGGGGCGGCGGGATGGGTGCGTTGGCGGGACGGCGGGTCGACCTCAACAGCGACCTCGGCGAGAGCTTCGGCGCCTACCGGATCGGTGCCGACGACGCGCTGCTCGGCCTGGTCTCGAGCGCCAACGTCGCCTGCGGCTTCCACGGCGGCGACCCCAGGGTGCTCGCGGCGACCGTCGCGGCGGCCCGTGAGCGCCGTGTCGCGGTCGGCGCCCACCCGGGCTACCCGGACCTGGTCGGCTTCGGCCGGCGCGACCTGGCCGCCTCACCGGAGGAGGTGACCGCCGACGTGCTCTACCAGTTGGGCGCCCTGGGGGCCTTCTGCCGAGCCGCGGGTGTCCCGATGCGACACGTCAAGGCCCACGGCGCGCTCTCGAACCGCGCGGTGACCGACCCGGCGACCGCCGGCGCGATCGTCGCGGCGGTCCGGGCCTACGACGCGGACCTGGTGGTCCTCTCCCAGCCGGGTGCGCTGATCGACGCGGCGGAGGCGGCCGGGCTGCCGGTCGCCCGGGAGGCGTTCGCCGACCGCGCCTACAACCCCGACGGCACGCTCGTCTCCCGGCGCCTGCCGGGGGCGCTGGTCACCGACCCCGCGCGGGCCGCCGACCGGATGGCGCGCCTGCTCGCGGAGGGAAGCCTGCCCACCGTTGGCGGGGCGGACCTGACGCTGTCGGTCGACTCGATCTGTGTCCACGCCGACACCCCCGGCGCCGCCGAGATCATGGCGGCGGTGCGGGCGCGCCTCACCGCCGAGGGCGTGGCGATCCGGCCGCCCGGCGATGCCTGAGCCTGAGCCCCAGCCCACCCGGGCCGCGGGAACCGTCGCGGTGCCCGGGGAAGGATCCGGGCACGGCGTGGCGCTCCGCATCCAGCCCCTCGCCGAGTCGGCGCTGCTCGTCACGTTTCCGGGCGAGCCGGGGCCGGCGACGACCGCGGCCGTGGTCGGGCTCGTGGCGTCGCTGGATGCCGCCGCACCGCCGGGGGTGGTCGACCTCGTCCCGGCCTACACCACGCTGCTGGTCGCCTTCGACCCGACCGTCGCCGACCCCGGCGGGTTGGCGATGACCGTGCGGCGCCTCGCGGCGGGGGGAGCGGCCACGCCGTCCCCGTCGCGCACCGTGACGCTGCCGGTCGCCTACGGGGGCGAGCATGGGCCGGACCTGGGCGACGTCGCGGCGCTGACCGGCCTCTCGGCGGCGGCGGTCGTCGAGCGGCACGCGGCCGGCCCGGCCGGGGGGTACCTGGTCGCCTGCCTCGGGTTCGCGCCCGGCTTCGGCTACCTCCTCGGTCTGCCGCCCGAGCTCGCCGTGCCGCGCCTGGGGACGCCCCGGGTGCGGGTGCCGCCCGGGTCGGTCGCGATCGGGGGAGACCAGACCGGCGTCTACCCGCTGCCGACGCCGGGCGGCTGGCGGGTGATCGGGCGGACGCCGGTGCCCCTCTTCGCCCCCGACGCCGCCGAGCCGTTCCTGCTCCAGGCCGGCGACCGGCTCCGCTTCGCCCCCGTCCCGGCCGAGCGATACGACGCGATCGCCGCCGCCGTCGCGGCGGGACAGTACGATCCGGAGGTGGCCGCTCCCTGACATGGGGTGCGGATCGGCCGGCGGGTCGCCCTGGTCGTCGTCGGTCGGTGGTCGGTGGTCGGCGGTCGGCGGTCGGCGGTCGGCGGTCGGCGGGGATGGTCCTGTCAAATCAGGCTCGGCCGACAGTCGTCGGCCGCGGGCCGGCAACGAGGGCACCGGGAGGGGACGAGGCCCGTGAGAACGCAGCACCCACCGGGAGCCCGACCCGTGCCCACTCCGCTCGTTTACCCCAACGTCGCGCCGTCCGGCGGGCGCCTGGCCGCCGCGGGCCGTCCCGAGCCCCGGGCCACGAGGGCGTGACGGCGTTGGTGGTCCGGGTCCACGGGCCCGGTCTCCTGACCACGGTCCAGGACCTCGGCCGGCCGGGGTGGGGGCGCTTCGGCGTCACCGGCGGCGGCGCGCTCGACCGGGCCGCGCTGATCCTCGGCAACCGCCTGGTCGGCAACGAGCCCGGCGCGGCGGCACTGGAGGTCACGCTGGTCGGTCCTCGGCTCGCCTTCGAGGCGCCCACGGTCGTCGCCGTCACCGGCGCGGACCTCGGCGCGCGGGTGGAAGGACAGATGGCGCCGCGCTGGTCGCCGTTCCTGGTCCCGGCCGGCGGCGAGTTGGTGTTCGCCCCGGGCGGTCCGGTGGGGCGGGGCGCGCGGGCCTACGTCTGCGTGGCGGGGGGATTCGACCTGCCGCCGGTGATGGGCAGCCGGAGCACCGACCTGACCGGCGCCTTCGGCGGCCTCGAAGGGCGGGCCCTACGGACCGGCGATCGCCTGCCAGTGGGCACGTCGGATCGCCCGGTCGAGGATCTGCTGCGCCTCGAGCTGGCCGACGGGGCGCCGACCTACCAGAGTCCGGCGACCGCGCGGGTGGTGCTCGGTCCGCAGCAAGACCGGTTCACCGACGCCGGTGTCGCGGCGTTCCTCGGCGGCCCGTACTCTGTGACGTCCCGGGCCGACCGGATGGGGGTGCGGCTCATCGGGCCGCCGGTGGCCCATAGCCGGGGCGCCGACCTGCGCTCGGAAGGCATCGCCCACGGCGCCGTCCAGGTGCCGGGCAACGGCCAACCGATCGTCCTCCTCGCCGGGCGGCAGACAGTGGGCGGCTACCCAAAGGTAGCGACCGTCATCGGCGCTGACCTCGACCGGCTCGCCCAGTTGCGGCCGGGGGACACCGTCGCGTTTGAGGCGGTCGACGTCGCGGTGGCCCGAGCCCTGACCCTGGAGGCACACGCGCGGCTCGGCGAGCGGGCGGTGGCGCCACGGCGCGGAGCCGTCGCGGGGTGGAGCGTCCCCGTTTGGAACGACGAGGAGACCCGCATGCCCGAGGCCGCGAACCCCACGATCACCGCCGGAGCGACGGCGCAACCGACGCCGCACGCCCCAGGGATAGGCGCGACACGGGGTGAGGCGGAGGGCGGGGCGGGACCCGCCGCCTGGTCGCCGGAGGGTGTGGTCCGGGTCATCGAGGCGGCGAGGGCGGCCGGCGTGACCCGGCTCCGTCTCGCGGTGGCCTCCGCCGGGCTGGACCTGGAGCTGGCGCTGGGTGCCACGGTCACTGGCGGTGAGCCGACCGCGACGGAGCGCCAGCCTGCCACCGCAGCCCCGCCGGCAGCCCCCGCCCTTGGTGCTCCCGTGGCGGCCGTGTCCGAGGTCGCCGACGGAGCCGCCGACGGCGACGGAGGCGGGGACGGGGATGGGGACCGGGACGTCGTCATCCACGCCCCGGTCCTCGGCGCGTTCTACCGCCGCGCGGCGCCGGATCAGCCGCTGCTAGCCGAGGTCGGGGGGCGCGTGGACGCGGGGCAGGTGGTCGGCGTCGTCGAGGTGATGAAGACCTACCACGACGTCGTCGCGCCGCGGGCCGGTATCGTCTCCGCGTTCCTCGCCGAGGACGGGCAGTTCGTCGAGTACGGGCAGCCGGTGGCCCGGCTGGCGCCGGGGGGTAAGGGCGGGCCGTGACCAGAAGCGTGTCGTCCGTCGAGGACGCTTGGAGAGGGGTGAAGACCGGCAAGGACGGGCCTCGCCAGGGACGGGCGCCGAAGGACACGCGTTGCGGCGGTCTGACGGCCGTGGTGTGTCCTACGGCATCCGGGTGATCGCCGGGGCTTCGCCTGGGCGGGGTCGCAGCCGGCTTCGGCCGGGATTGTCACTGGGTCCCAGGGTTTGCGCCGGGCGGGTCCGGCCGCCGGTCCCCCCGCGAAACCTCCACCGAACAACCGGACTCCGAATCTGGGGGGTGGCCGTTGGTCGGCGCCGCGCAGCGGCACGGGGTTCCAATACCCCGTGAGGCGCCCGACCTGTCGCGCGGTCACACCTCCGTCAGTCGTCTAAGGACAACGCACGTCCGGACCCACACGCCACGGCCACCGCCGTCCGGTTCCCGGTTGGTCGAGCGGACAGATGACAGCGGTCGCTCGGCGTGGTCAGAACCGATCCCCCTGCTGGGGGCGAAGGCGTGACGCGCTTCAGCGCGTCTCCATTCCACCTGTCACTTCGACCGTCGTCGTTCCTGCATTGGCTTCGCTTGCTCACCCGCGAGTATTCGGCGGCCAATCGAGTCCCGTCACGCGACGATTCATCTCGCACCGGAATGGGTGTCCCCAGCGTCGGATGCACGAGACGGCCGACAGGAACGGTGTACGCTGCAAGGACGTCATGAGCCTCGAACCGGAGAGGGCTTTGGTGATGGTGGGTGGAACAGTGCGGACGGAAGTCGATCTCCCGAAGGACCTCCTTGACGCCGTTCAGGAAACCGCCAGACGGCAAGGGCGTGAGCGGAGTGACGTTGTGCGCGATGCGATTCGGCAGTACGTCGCTTCAGCGTCACGAGCCAGTTCACCATCGGTCGTGTCCGAGGAAGGGCAGGTCGATCCCAGCTTCGCCTCCCTCGGGGTGGGCGACGATCCCCACCTCGACTCTCGTCACGTCGAGGCGTGGCTGGATGCCCACTGGCGACCGGAGTGATCGTCCTCGACACCTCAGGGCACTTCGCCGCGCTCAGCCGGCGCGACTCGTTCCACGGTACGGCGTCTGCCCTGCTTCGAGACGAACCGGGGCCGCGCGTCATTCCCGCCGCGATCCTAGGAGAACTGGCCTACCTCATTGAACAACGTCTCTCGATCCGCGTGCTCGACCTCCTCCTCTTCGACATCGAGCGGGGGTTGTTCTCCCTCGATCTCGGAGCCGAGGACATCCCGCGCGTCCGGGAGCTGATCCGTCGCTACGCCGATCTTCCCCTAGGGTTGGTCGACGCGGCGGTCGTCGCCTGCACGGAGCGCAACGGCGGGCGCGTCTTGACCGCCGACTTCCGGCACTTCGGCGTCGTCGCCCGGGAGGGAACGATCGTGCTGGCGCTGGCGCCGTGACTGCCCAGGGCCGGCGCATGTTCGTGATACCCCGGGCCGACCCGGGGAAAGAGCAGCCTCGGCGACCAAGGTATGCCGCCTTGGGACGGCATCTGGTCCCTGGCACATGTGACAGGGTCGGCGTCAGCCGTCTTCGATGCCGGCCAGGCGCTTGGCGGACGCGAGGCGGGCACGGATGGCGTCGAGGTCGGCCGGGCCGAGCCAGACGCCGGGGCGGCCGACCTTCGGGGCCAGGTCCCGGACCATCGCGGCGGCGGCCCAGGCGTGGAACGGCGCGAGGTCGCCGAGCGGGCCGGCGGCGACCTCGTAGGCGGCGAGCAGCGCGTGCTCGGCCTGGGCCAGCATGGCCGGTGCGCCGGGCGGCAGCGACGGGTCCAGGGCGGCGAAGCGGAGGATCGAGCACGTCCGGGCGAGGTCCGCGCGCGGGTCACCGGCGTGGGCGTTCTCCCAGTCCACGACGCCGGTGACCCTCACCCCGCCGCCGTCGGCGCCCGGGTCCACCGCGACCAGCACGTTCCGCGGGTGGTAGTCGAGGTGGAGCAGGGTGTTCGCGTGGGGCGCCAGGTCGCGGAGGCGGGCGACGAGCGCCGGCTCGTCGCCGGCCCAGGCGACCCAGTCGCCCCGCGCCGCGACGGCCGGGGGCGCGGCCACGGCATGGAGGGTAGCGAGGCCGCGGCCGAGCGCCGCCGCGATCTCCGTGGTGCGGTCGGGGGCGGCGAGCATGACCGACGCGGCCATCTCGCCGGGGAGCCATCCGACCAGGACCGCCGGGCGACCGTCGTGCTCGCCCGTCGCCAGGACGGGCGGGGCCGGGACGCCGCCGGCGCGGGCGGCCGCCATCGCCGCCACCTCGCGGGCGGCGTCCTCCGTCGCGCCCGGCGGGAAGAGCCGCAG
>CADCWG010000138.1 GCA_902806335.1 uncultured Thermomicrobiales bacterium
GGATGCGGCGCCGCGGCGGGGGGCGGTCGTCACGGGCACGGTGAGCGCGTCGGCTGGCAGCGGGCGTGCGCTCGTCCCCGCCGTCAACCAACGGGTCGGCCCGGATCGGGGGCCGAGGCGCGCCGCCCGGGCCGACCGGCGGCGACAGGAGAGACGGGCGATGCCTACCGACGGCCGGGACCGCGCGAAGCAGCGGGCGACCTACCTCACCCTGATGGGCGGCATGGCCGGACTCTTCGGGGCGATCTCGGCGACCGGCGGTCCCAAGGGCCGCCGGCTGGAGTTCAGCCCGTTCGATGTGGCGTTGCTCGGCCTCGCCACGTACCGGGCCGGCCGGGTGATCGCGCTCGACCAGGTGACCGAGCCGCTGCGCGCGCCCTTCGCCGAGAGCGGCGACGAGGGGACGCGGCCGAAGGGGAGCGGGGTGCAGCGGGCGTTCGGCGAGCTCGTCTCCTGCCCGACCTGCATCGGAACCTGGATCGCCGCCGGGATGACCTACGGGCTCCAGGTCGCGCCGGCGCCGACGCGCGCCTTCATGGTCTTCATGAGCGCGAGCGGGATCGCCGAGATCCTCGACTACGCGACCAACGCCCTCGACGGGAGCCGCCAGGCGACGCTGGCCCGGGCCGACCTCGCCGCGGCGGGAGCCGAGCGGGCCAGGGGCGGGCTCCGCCCGATGCCGCTCATCGCGGCCGACGAGGGCCTGCTGGACGACTAGGACGACGCCGACGCGGCGGTGTCCGTCCGCGGGCGAGACCCCGGTCCGGGCGCGCACCGGAGGGACGGTCGCCCCGCTCCGGGGCGACGAGGCGCCGGTCGTCGGCTCGGCCCGTTGGCAGCCATCCGCTCGTCGCGCGAACGCCGGAGTCCGGCGTCCCGATGGGGTCTGATGCCGAGACCGGGTCATCGCCGGGACGTCGCCCGGCGGGCTCGCGGCCGGCGTGAGCGGGCCCGGCCCCTGCATCCGGGGCTTGGCTGCGGGCGGGCCCGGTGGACTCGGCGGACCCGCCAGGCCAGGCGCCCGCGTACCGCCACCGAACAGCCCGGTCCCGTCTGGGAGGAGAGCCTGACCCGCCCAGGTTGGGGCGGGCGGGCGACGAACCCATCAGGGGGTCGGCGGGCTCCGGGCCGACCTCGCTGCGGGCGCCGTCCGCTGGACGTCGCGACCAGGTGGGCCGGCGGCTGGCCGATCGCCGGGGGTCAGCGGCGGCGGGCCAGGAGCGCGGCGCCGAGGGCGCCGGCGGCACCCGCACCGAGGCCGGCCGCCAGGCGGCCCCGGTTCGCGATCGCCCACCACTGGGGGCTGAACCCGTGGGCCTCCTCGTCGAAGACGCCGTGGGCCCCCGCGTCGCCGGGCACCGGCTCCCAGAGATTGTCGCGCCGACCGGGCTGGGGCGGCCGGTCGGTCTGCTGGGCCTGGTAGTTGGTGCGGGCCAGGTAGTGGTCAAGCAGGCCAGGCACGATCTTGTTGCCGAGGATCGCGAGGGTGGTCGGGGCGCCGACGTTCACCTCGCGGCGGCCGTGCTCCGACGCCCAGACGATGGCGTCCGCGGCCACCTCCGGCTGGTAGATCGGCGGCACGGGCTGGGGGAACTTCGGCAGGTAGCTCTTGACCCAGCCGAACTGCGGCGTGTTGAGGGCCGGCATCTGGACCATGACCAGCCGGATCCGGCTGCCGTCGTGGATCAGCTCGGCCCGCAGCGACTCGCTGAAGCCCTGGATCGCGTGCTTGGCGCCGCAGTAGGGCGCCTGGAGCGGGATGCCCCGGTAGGCGAGGGCGGAGCCGACCTGGACGATCGCGCCGCGGTCGCGGGGGCGCATCCGGCGCAGCGCGCTCATCGTGCCGTAGACGTACCCGAGGTAGGTGACCTCGGTGACGCGCCGGACCTCCTCGGCGGTCACGTCCTTGGCAGGGCCGAAGACGCTGACCATCGCGTTGTTGACCCAGACGTCGATCGGCCCGAGTTGCTCCTCGACGGCCGCGGCGGCGGCCTCGACGGCGTCCGCGTCGGCGACGTCCGTCGGGAGGACGAGCGCGCGGCCCCCGGCGGCCTCGACCTCGCGGCGGGCGGCCTCCAATCCATCCCGCCCGCGGGCGAGGAGCCCGACGTGGGCCCCCTGGGCGGCGAAGGCGCGGACCGTCGCCCGCCCGACCCCGGCCGAGGCGCCCGTCACCACGACGACCCGTGCTGCCATCTTCGCTCCCCTCGTTGCAATCGTCCCGGCCGGGCGACGCCCGGTTGTCCACACATGACCCACCGCAGAATCGGTGCGCGGCGCCCCAACCAGTGCTACCGGCGGACCGGGGCCCGGTGGAATTCGGCTCGCCAAGAAGCGGGCCCGCCCGCGGCCGGCCTCACGGCTTCAGGGAGCGATGCTGCGCCAGGAGTACTTAGTCCCGCCGACATGCCTAGCCCGGCAAATAAGCATTCCTACTGATGTGTCGACAGTCCCTGCCGCGCAGAATGGGTACAGACAAGGAACCGCGGTCATGCGCCGACGGGACGGGGCACGAGGTGCCGCTCCCTGACGCCCCGCGTCCGATCAGGGTCCTGGCGTCGGAAGGTCTGGGTAAGGGCGATCCCCGAGGGTGACCCTGGCAGACCGAAACCGTGCGGCCGCGGACGTCACCCTGGCGGTCGCTTGGCATGCCCGTGCCCACCACGACGAGGAGCAGACGGTGAACCTGGTCAACGTTCGACACGCGCGAAAGGCTCGCGGCACGACGAATCGTCTTCGGCGCCGCGGCTGGATGCTCGTCCTCGCCGCCCTGACGCCGGCGCTGGCGCTGCTGGCGGTCGCCGGCGGGGTCGGCCTGCCCGCGGTGGCGGGTTCCGATGACACCACCGAAGCTCCCCAGACGCGCGAGTTCACGCTCACTGCCGAAGAGTTCGACTGGGAGGTCATGCCGGGGACGACGGTCCGGGCCTGGGGGTACAACCGGCAGGTGCCCGGCCCCGAGATCCGCGTCCGGGAGGGCGACCGGGTCCGGATCACGCTCCAGAACCGGCTGCCGGTCGGGTCCACGGTCCACTGGCACGGCGTGAACCTCCCGCCGGCGATGGACGGTCCGGCCGGGCTGAACCAGGCGCCCGTCGAGCCCGGGGAAGACTTCACCTACGAGTTCGTCGCCGACCCGGCCGGCAGCCGGATGTACCACTCCCACACCGATGTCGCGGCGCAAGTCGCGCTCGGCCTCTACGGACCGCTCGTGATCGAGCCGAAGGAGCCGACGCGGGAGTACGACCGCGAGGCGACCTACATGCTCTCCGAGTGGGACCTCGAGCTGACGCCGGACGTGGCGATGGGGAAGGCGCCCCGCGGGCCGCGCGACCAGACCCTCAGCGGCGGCGAGTGGGGGACCGACCTCTTCCTGATGAACGGGCGCGCCGGCGACGGGATCCCGCCGCTGGAGATCGCCGAGGGGGAGCGGGTCCTCGTCCGGCTGATGAACATGGGCAGCCTGGCCCACCCGATCCACACCCACGGCCACTCGTTCAAGGTCGTCGCGACCGACGGCAACCCGGTCCCCGAGGGCCTGGAGCTGACCAAAGACACGATCATGATCGCGCCCGGCGAGCGCTACGACATCGAACTGACCGGCGACAACCCGGGCGTCTGGATGTTCCACTGCCACATCGAGAGCCACGCGGCGAACGGGATGATGACCCTGATCGCCTACGAGGGCGAGGTGCCGACCGGGCCGCTGGCCGAGCTGTGGGATCCGGGTGCCGCCGCCGGCGCTGGCGCGGCGGGCCACGACGCGCACGGGGCGGGTCAGCGCAGCGTCGAGGGCGTCGCGGGCTCAACCGACGGCACCACGCACCCCAGCAGCAGCCACGCCGCAGCCGCGACCGCAACCCCGGCCGCGACGGCGCCGGCCGCCCCGGCGGTCACCGAGGAGCCGGCTGCTGAGACAGCGGAGCCGACTCCCGCCGCGGACCCCCCGGAGGCGTCCGGCCCCACAGCTGCCGTCGCGGTGCGCGATGACCGGTTCGATCCGCCCAGCCTGGAGATCGCCGCCGGCACGACGGTGGTCTGGACCAACGAGGGCGCGAACCTGCACACCATCAAGTCGTTCGACGGTGGCTTCGAGGGGGGGCGCCTCGCTCCCGGCGAGAGCCACGCGTTCCGCTTCGACGCACCGGGCGTCTACCGCTACGTCTGCACCCAGCACAGCCGGCAGGGCATGGTCGGCACGATCACGGTGACCTAGGGCCCCGGGGCCCACCTGGAGCCTCAAGGCCCACTTGCCCTGACCTGCACGTCCCGTGGCGACCCGCAGGCACCCAACCACCCGAATGCGCTGCCGGCCGCCCCCTCTGGGCGGCCGGGCCAGGCAGGAGCGCTCCCGGAGGCGGGGGCGCTGAGGACAAACGGCGAACGGACGAGCACGAGGAGGACACGAGGACCATGATCGATTCGAGGGCGGCGCTGGCGGCGAGGATCGCGCGGGCACAGGTGCGGCGGATGGACCGCCGCGACGTCCTGCGCCGGATGGGCGGGCTCGGGCTCGCGGTGGCCGGCGCGGCGACGCTGGGCCGGTCGGCCCACGCGCACCAGGACGGCACGCCGCCGGCCACGCCGACGCTCGGCGAGCGCCCGGACGGGACGCGCGTCTGGCGGGTGATCGTCGGCGGGATGGCGATGGAGGAGCTGCTGGAGGCCCAGGCGTTCTTCCCCGGCGAGATCACGATCAACGCGGGCGACACCATCTTCTTCGACTTCGGCCAGATGCCGGGCTTCCACACGGTGACCTTCCCGGCCGTTGGCGAGGAGCCGCCGGCGTTCCAGATGCCGGACCCCGCCGCCACGCCGGCGGCGGCGGGTGAGCCGCCGACGCTCGTCTACAACCCCGAGGCGGCCTTCCCGGTCGGCGGCGAGACCTACGACGGGACGGCGCTGGTCAACTCGGGCGTCGTCTTCTTCCGTGAGGGCGCGCCGTTCTCGGTGACCTTCCCCGAGCCGGGCGAGTACGAGTACCTCTGCATCCCCCACGCGGCGGTGATGCGGGCGCGGGTGATCGTCCAGGAGGCCGGGTCGGAGCTGCCGATGGAGCAGGCCGACTACGACGCGCTGGCCGAGGAGCAGCTCGCGGCGATCCTGGACGCGGGCCGCGCGGCGGCGGAGGAGTACACCGAAGCGGCCGCGACCCCGGGCGCCGACGGCGCCACGGTCCACGAGGTCACCAACGGCGCCGCCGGCGCCGACGGCCAGGCGCAGGTGCTGCGCTTCCTGCCCGAGGAGGTCACGATCAAGGCCGGCGACACCGTGCGCTGGGTTCACCGGTCGGCGCACGAGCCGCACACGGTCACCTTCCTCGGCGGCGAGGAGGCGCCCGAGGACGTCATCTTCGAGCCGCAGCCGGCCGGGCCGCCGCGGCTGGTTCAGAACAACATGACGCTGTTCCCCCAGGGCGGCGACGTCTACAACGGCGAAGGCTTCACGAACTCCGGCTTCATGGGCGAGGAGATGCCAGGCGGCACGGAGTACGAGCTCACGTTCGACACCCCGGGCGAGTACGGCTACTACTGCATCCTCCACGCCGGTGGCCCGGAGGACCCGATCGGCCAAGCCATGGTCGGCCGGATCACGGTCACCGAGTAGCAGGACAAGCGATACCCCAGGAGACGCGACGGGCAATGGGGGCGGACCGACCGGTCCGCCCCCTCGCCATTGCCGCCGAGAGCGCCTTGACTCCTAGCGCCACGGGCGGTGCCGCGAGCTGCGCCACTGCCAAGACGCGATGGTCGGGCGGCGTGTCACGGCCTCCGTCGGAGTTCGCCCGATAACTGTCCGCGCGACATGGCCGGGGGGTGTCACCGGCCCGACGAACACCTGCACGAGGGAAGGAACGGCACAACGTGGACGGGACGCGATTCGACGACTTACCCGGGCGCTGGCGGCGGAGTCGTCGGGCCGACGGGTT
>CADCWG010000139.1 GCA_902806335.1 uncultured Thermomicrobiales bacterium
CCGGCCGCCACCCTCTCGCCGCGCTCGACCGCCGGGTCGTGGGCGAGGTGCCCGTACATCGAGTACAGGTCCCCGGCGTGGCGAACGATCACGACGAGGCCGGGATACTCCGACCCGGCGAAGTCGACCTCCCCGTCGGCGACGGCGTAGATGCGCGCGCCACCGGTGTCGCCGTCGACCGCGTACCAGTCCTCGCCGGTGTGCCAGTAGCCGGGAAGGTACCAGGTGTTCTCGCAGGCGTACCCGTGCCGGACGAGGAAGCCGTCGCCGGGGAGCCGGCCCGGACGGCCGATCGGTAGCGCGTAGGCGGGCGCCGCCGGTTGCGCCGACACGGGCCGGACGCGAGACGTGAGCGCGGCGGCGAGCCCCGTGGCCACCACCTCGCGCCGGGACCACCTGGCGTTGGGCATGTCGTCCGCACTCCCTCGGTCCCGGCCGCGTCCGCGCGGACCCGATCCCGGAACGATCGCCAACGGCGAGCGGCGGTGTCCGCCCAGGCCGGAGGAATCGTCGGGCGCAAGACCGGGACCGGAAGCGCACGCAGACCCTGGCCGAGCGCGGCAGCCCCGGGACACGTGCGTGTCGCGGACTCTCATGCGGCGCGGGCGACGCTGCGTCCCACGGAAGGTGGGCGGCCGCCAGGGCTCCGCCGCGCGTCCCCGGTCGGACTCGGCCGGCTCCGCGCCCGAGCCTCTGACCTGGTTGTGTCACGCCGCTCCAGGACGGCACTCATCTCGGTCGGCACAACGCCCGGCCGCCCGGCAGCCCGCGGGGGCACGGCATGCTGCGCCTGTACCGGCGGAACACGGGCGGCGGGCCACGGGGGGCTCTCGTCGGGCAGACACGGACGCCGACGCGCCCCCGAGACCGCCACCCAGCAGCCGGATCCCGCGCCGGACGGCCTCCGGGCGTCGCGGCGGGACCGGCGGGACGCGCTCCCCGAGGTGACGGAGGCCGCGCCCGACCGTCACGGCGGCGTCGCGGTCCCCCGGACGAAGCGGGGGCGAAGCGCCGGGAAGCGCCGGGCGGTCGCCCCGATGCACCCCAGGGCCAGCACGCAGATGCCCGCCGTCGCCAGCGGCGCGCCGATCCGATCCGCCGTCAGCCCCAGCGAGAGCTGCCCCAGCGGCAGCATGCCCCAGGTCAGCAGGTAGATCGAGAACACCCGGCCGCGCACCGCGTCGTCGACCCGGAGCTGGAGCGCCGTCTGGTTGAGCGCGAGGAACGCGGCGCTCATCCAGCCGGCGGCGAAGAGCAGCGCCGCCGCGACCGGGACGACCGGCGTCAGCGCGAACGCCAGCACCAGCGCGGCGAACGCCGCGGCCGTGACCACCTGCGCCCCCTGCCGCGTCGCGAGGCGGCCCGAGCGGGCGACCGAGAGCGCGCCGGCCACCGTCCCGAGGCCGGTGCTGGCCATCAGCAGCCCGAGCCCGGACGAGCCGATGCCCAGCTCGTCGCGGGCGAAGACCGGCATCAGGTTGAGGTACGGCATCACCAGCACGTTGCTGGCGAGCGCCATCAACATCAGGGCGACCAGGTACGGGTCCCTGGCCACGATCCGCAGGCCCAGCGTCAGGCCGAGCCCGCCGGGGGCGCCACGCGCCGTCCGCCGCGACGCGCTCGGCGGCAGCCGGAGCGTGGAGAAGATCGCCACCGTCTGCATCACGGCCGCGACGGCGAAGGTGCCCGAGACGCCGATCAGGGCGATCAGGATGCCCGCCAGCGACGGCCCCACCACCCGCGTCGCGTTCTGGCCCGCGGCGTTGAGCGCCACGGCGTTGCTCAGGTCGTCGCGCTCGACGAGCGACGTCACCATCGTGGTCCGGGTCGGGAAGACGAACGACATCGCGGTGCCGTAGGCGGCCGCGAGCAGCAGGAGCGACCGGGGCCCGATCAGGCCGGTCCCGACCAGCAGCGCGAACAGGCCGGCCGCCGCCATCACGCCCCACTGCGCGGCGAGCAGCACCCGGCGACGGTCGAAGCGGTCGATCGCCACGCCGGCGGGCAGGGAGAGCACGAGGAGGGGGATGCCGCCCGCGAAGCCGGCCAGCCCGACGAACAGCGGGGAGTCCGTCATCTGCAGCGCCAGCCAGCCGACGGCGATCTGGTACATCCAGAAGGCCGAGTTGGTGGCCAACGTCCCGAGGAGCAGGAGCCGAAACGCCGGGTAGACATGCCACGACCGCAGCGTGCCGCCCGCATCGTCTGCGTCGCCCGCCGCGGGGGATGGCACGGCCGACGGCCGGGAGCGCCGCGCTGCTCGGCTCAGACCCGCCATCCGTCCCCCGTGCTGACCGCCGCGCGGCGCCGCCCGCCGGGACAGCCTAGCATCGCCATGGCCGTCCCGACGGGGGAGGCTGCATCTGGGACGAGACGTGGGCGGGGGACGGGGCGGCAACCGTGACCGGGGCGAACGCGACCCCGGCGACGACGGGCGCGCCGAAAGCCCAGCGCCGACCCCTGGGAGTCCCGATGGCGTCGGCGGGGCCGGGGCGAGCGGCACGCCCGCTCGCCAAACCCCCCCGCCATCCTCTCGATCGGTTGCCGTCCGTTGTCGATTTCGTGCCGGCGTGTTCGACTAGGAGACGTGGACCCGGCAACCGGGGTCGAGGATCGGGCAGGGGCGACGGGACGACCGGCGCGGGGCCGGTCGAGTCGCCCGCCGTCGAGTGCGAAGGAGCAGCAACGATGCGCGTGATGGTGATCGTGAAGGCGAGCCAGGATTCCGAGAACGGCGTGTTGCCGGACGAGCGGATCCTGACGGAGATGGGCGCCTTCAACGAGGAACTGGTGAATGCGGGGATCATGCGCGCCGGCGAGGGCCTGCACCCGAGCTCGAAGGGGAAGCGCGTCCGCTTCTCCGGAGCGGACCGTGGTCGACGGGCCGTTCGCCGAGACGAAGGAACTGATCGCGGGCTTCTGGATCTGGGAGGTGGACTCCCTGGACGACGCGGTCGCCTGGGCGAGGCGCTGTCCGAACCCGACGGGCGAGGAGAGTGAACTCGAGATCCGCCCCATCCTCGAGGCCGAGGACTTCGGCGAGGCGTTCACGCCGGAGCTCCAGGCGCAGGAGGAGCGGCTCCGGGCGGAGACCCTGGCTCGCGAGGCGTAGCGGAGCGGAGGGGGGCGAATTGGGGCCGGCAGGCGGCGCTCTCGGCGCAGCCTCGCGGCGCCGGGTGCCCACGCTGGCGCTGGCGTAACGGACCGGACCGGGTCTCCTGCGGGGACGGCTTCTCGGGGACCCCCTGGGTGTGACTCGACCAGGCTGCCCCACGGGAGTAGCGGGGTGTCGAACGGCGCGGATCCCCGATCCCTCATCGACGGGGCGGCGATGTCCCCATCGGCGGTGAGGGCGCGGGCGCGATTACCCGTGCCGCCGGTGGACAGAGGCACGTCGCACGCGCGGCGAAGACGATGCCGGGCAGGATGGCACGGCGGGATCCCAGGACGGCGACCGTCCGCGGATCCCGCCGCGCCGCCCGTTTGCTCCCCCAGTGGGGAGTGCTATCGTCGATGGGGTGCGACCGCCACGCGGGGCTCGTCGGTAGGCGGCACCCGGGGGCGGCGCCCGCGTCAACGTTCGCACCGCACCAACGCCGCGCCGCCGGCGCGGATCAGGGCTGCCCACATGCCGACAGCCGGACCGGTCTACGAGGACGTCGAGGTCACCGACCGGGCGACGTGGCGCGCCTGGCTGGCGGCGAACCACGCCGGATCGCCCGGGGTCTGGCTGGTGACCTACAAGAAGTCCGGCGCGACGCCGCACCTCCATTTCCCCTACGACGACGCTGTCGAGGAGGCGCTCTGCTTCGGCTGGATCGACAGCCGCGGGAACAAGCTCGACGCCGACCGGACGAAGCTGCTCTTCACGCCCCGCAAGCCCCGCAGCCCGTGGTCGGCGCCCAACAAGCGCCGCGTCGAGGCGCTGCTGGCGCGGGGGCTGATGACGCCGGCGGGGCTCGCCAAGATCGGGGCCGCGAGGCGGGACGGGTCGTGGGAGGCGCTCGACGCGGTCGAGGCGCTGGAGGTGCCGCCCGACCTGCGGGACGCGCTGGCGGCGAATCCGGCCGCCGACGCCAACTTCGCCGCCTTCGCCCCGTCCGTGAAGAAGCCGCTGCTGTACTGGGTCACCTCCGCCAGGCGCCCCGAGACGCGGGCGACGCGGGTCGCCAGGGTCGTCGCCGAGGCGGCGGAGAACCGCAACCCCCTCGCCTACCGCCCGAAGTCCGAGCGACAGCAGGGATAGCTCCGGCGGCCCGCGGCGTCCCAGCTTGCCGCGGGTGTGGTCGGCTGTCGTGACCCCCGTGGCGCCGCGGTCTCCCGCCACCGGGCGGGTGGCCGATAATCGGCGTGTCCGCCGCTTCCGTCCCCCTGGGCGCCCGGAGGCGGGTGCACGGAGCCGGTCTCGGACTCACGCCGGCATCCGAGGGAGGGCGGCGCCCACCGTCTCGATCACCCGGCGAACGCGTGCGCGAGAGGACCCCGATGACCGCCACCGCCCCACCTCCCGCCGCCGAGGCGTCGGCCGACGCGCTCGCCGAGCACCCCCACGCCGGGCACGGGCGGGTGCCGCGCACGTTCCGCGAGCGCTACGACCGGGCGCTCGCCAACCCGCGCCTGTCCCGCAACCTCACCACGTTCCAGCGCTCCTGGCGCGACTCGCGGGGCGAGGCCGTCGCCGAGGTCGACTTCCCGGCGCTGCGGGACGGGCTCAAGGCGGTCAAGACCGGCGTCGTCGCCGACCTCGATCGCTACCTGGACGAGTTCCAGGCCGCCGCCGAGCGGGCCGGCGCCCGCGTCCACCACGCCCGCGACGCCGCCGAGGCGAACCGGATCGTTCGGGAGCTCGCCGCCGCCCGCGGCGTGACCGTGGTCGCCAAGTCGAAGTCGATGGTCACCGAGGAGGTCGACCTCAACCACCTGCTCGCCCCGGAGGGGGTCGAGGTCGTCGAGACCGACCTCGGCGAGTGGATCGTCCAGCTGATGGGCGACCGGCCGAGCCACCTGGTGGTGCCGGCGATCCACCTCGGCCGGCAGGAGGTCGGCGAGGTCATCGGGGCCGCGCTGGGGCGGGAGGTCTCGCGGGAGGACATCTCCGAGCAGGTCCGGGTCGCCCGCGACGAGCTGCGCAAGGTCTTCTTCGCGGCCGGGATGGGCGTGACCGGCGCCAACGCCCTCGTCGCCGAGACCGGCACCGTGATGATGGTCAGCAACGAGGGCAACGGCCGCCTCTGCTCGTCCCTGCCGCCGGTCCACGTGGTGCTGGCCGGGATCGAGAAGCTGGTGCCGACCTTCGAGGACGCGGTGACCCAGGTCCGCCTCCTCGCCCGCAGCGCGACCGCGCAGCGCCTGACCAGCTACACCACCTTCATCACCGGCCCCACGCCCGGCCACGAGCTGCACATCGTCCTGGTCGACAACGGCCGGCGGGCGATGGCCGCGCTGCCGGAGTTCCGCGAGGCGCTCCACTGCATCCGCTGCGCCGCCTGCGCCAACGTCTGCCCGCCCTACCGCGAGGTCGGCGGCCACGTCTTCGGCCACATCTACACCGGCGCGATCGGGCTGGTGGTGACGCCCTTTCTCCACGGGCTCGACGCCATCGCCGAGCCGCAGAGCCTCTGCCTGAGCTGCAACGCCTGCGAGACGGTCTGCCCGGTCGGCATCCCGCTCCCGCGCCAGATCCTCGACGTCCGGCAGATGGTGGTGGCCAGGAAGGGCCTGCCGGTCGCGAAGCGGGTCGCGCTCGGCATGCTCGCCCGGCCCCGCGGCTTCGACCTCGCGACGCGGGTCGGCAGCCGCGCCCAGCTGCCACTCACCCGCGGCGGGCGGTTCGTGCGCGCCAGGGCGCCGGTGCTGCGCCGGCAGACGCGCTGGCGCAGC
>CADCWG010000140.1 GCA_902806335.1 uncultured Thermomicrobiales bacterium
AGATGCGAGCAGAAGGGATGCTAGCTGTGATCCTCCCGAAAGTCCGCGACCCTCGTTTCGTGGCGATCCGCCGCGGTGGGACCCTCACCGATTCGGATCATCAGCTCCTCGCCCTGTGGGCGGCATCGTGCGCGGAGCACGTCCTTGACCTCTTCGAGTCGGCTCGGCCCGAGGACCCGCGACCGCGGCAGGCGATCGAGCGGGCCCGCGCCTGGGCTCGCGGCGCGACCACGATGGCCCGGGCTCGCACCGCGGCCGGCCACGCGAACGCCGCTGCCAGGAACCTGGGTGGGGCGGCACGGCATGCCGCATTCGCCGCCGGCCAGGCGGCGGCGGTCGCGCACGTCGCCGCGCACGAGCTGGGCGCGGCCGCGTATGCGATCAAGGCCGCACGCGCCGCCGCGCCGGAGGGAGAGGACGAGCGCGCGGGGCGACTCGAGTGCCGGTGGCAGCGCGCCCAGCTCCCCGAGGCGATCCGCGAACTCGTCCTCGACGACCAGCGGTTGCGGAACGCCATCTGCTGGTCGGTGTTCGACTGCTGAGCGCACGTCGGGGCCTCGGCACTGCCCAACGAGCGCATCGAGCGGACGCCGTGAGCCTAGCTGGCGAGGGCGGGAACCACGGTCGCGGCGCCGACCGGGGCGTCGTCCTGGCAGCCGGGGCAGACCCCGAAGACCTCGATCAGGTGGCCGTGGATCGCGAACTCGGTGTCGCGGGTGAGGTCGCGCACCAGCTCGTCGACCGGGCAGGCGGTGAAAGCGACCGTGTCGCCGCACTCGGAGCAGACCAGGTGGTGGCGGTGGCCGGGGCTGCCGACGACGTAGGCGGGGTTGCCGCCCGGCTGGAGCAGTCGCGTCAGCACGTCCACCGAGGCGAGGATCTCGAGCGTTCGGTAGACCGTTGCCCGGCCCAGCCCCGGGTCGGAAACCTTGAGGTCCGTCACCACCTGCTCGGCCGTGAACGGCTTGCGGCGCGCCAGCACGGCGGCGACGACGGCCTGCCGAGGCCGCGTCATCCGGTAACCGTGCCGGGCGAGGACCTCAACCACCTCGGGCGCCGTTGGGGGTGCGATGGGAGAGCAATCCGCTCGATCGTCCATGGCACGGAGTCTACCATCGGCCCCATCCGGAGCCCGTAGCGGCGCTTGGACGCGAGCAGGGCGTCCCCACCGGGACCCACACACCGGCCTCGGCCGCGGCCAGAAGTGAACGAGTCTGGAACGCCGTGATCGCGGCCGCCCGGCGCAACGCTCCGCCCGACCTCCCTGATCCTCCCCCTGGTCCGAGTTGCGCGTGACGCGGCCACGCCCTTGGTGCGCCAGCCGAGCCATTCCGGCACCGCCCAGACCGTGTCCAGGTGGTCCCGCCTGGGTGGCCACCGCCGTGCGACGCCCGGGGCCGGAGCGGTGCGAGAATGATCGGTACGGGCCGAGCGTGACGCACCGGTCGGCCGGCGGTGCGATCGACCAGGGGCGAGGCAGGATGACCAGGGTGAACAGGCGGCGAGACACGCCCGCCGCTCGGCGCGATCTCCGTGGGGTGGCGCTCGCCGCCCTCCTCCCAATGATCGCCGCGCTCGTCGTCGTGGGCGGCCTGGCGGCGAGGGCCGAACCCACCGTCGCCCAGCAGTCCACCCGCTCCGTGGAATGGGCACGCTTCGACGTCACCCTCGATGTCCAGCCAGACGGCTCGTTCCACGTCGTCGAGCGGCAAGCGATCGACTTCTTCGGCGGCCCGTTCACCCAGGGTTTTCGGGAGATCCCCCTCGCCCGCACCGAGGGGATCGAGAACGTCGTCGTCGGGGAGGACACCGCCGGCGGCTCGCAGCCCTATGACCAGGTCCGTGGCACCGATCCCGACGCCGGCACCTACACCGTCAGCCGGAGCAGCGAGGTCGTCCGCATCGAGTGGGGCTTCGAGCGGACCACGAACGCCCAGCGGGTCTTCGTCGTCGAGTACGACGTGCCCGGCGCCCTCCGCGTCTACCCCGACGGCGGCGACGGCGAGGGCGGCCAGGAGCCGTACCAGGAGGTGCAGTGGTTCGCCGTCTCCTCCGAGCTGACGGAGACCGCGCCGGTCCGCGAGGCAAGCCTGACCGTCCGGCTCCCGCAGGCGGTCCCCGTCGAGCGGACGGCGGTCCGGCAGGACGAGCAGCTCGAGGTTGACGCCGACCCCGGTGTCCCCGCCGATCACACGGAGGATGGCCGGGTCTGGACCTGGACCGCCCAGGGGCTGACCGCCGGTGAGTCCCTCGAGGCCAGGCTCCAGTTCCCCTCCATCATCAACGTGGCGCCGCCAGCCTGGCAGGCCCGCTTCGACGAGCAGCAGCGCGCGGCGCAGGAGCAAGCCGACCGCTCGGCGACGGCCAACCTCGGCTTCCTGGCGCTCGGCTCCCTCCTCGCGATCGGCGGCGGGCTCGGCGTGGCCGGGCTCTGGTACGCCCGCGGGCGCGATCCGCACACGGGCCTCGTCGCCGAATTCATCCCCCAGCCGCCCGACGACCTGCCGGCCGGCGCGGCCGGCACCCTCCTCGACGAGCGGGCCGACGAGCAGGACGTCGTCGCGACCCTGGTCGACCTCGGCCACCGCAGGGCGATCACGATCGAGGAGCAGGCCGCCGACGGCGCCATCCCCGGCTTCTCCAGCGGTGGGCGCGACTTCAAGCTGACCCTCGCCGGTGCCGATCCGGGAGTCCGCCCCTTCGAGGCGGACCTGCTCCGCGCCCTCTTCGGGGACGAGCTGAAGGGGGGCTCGACGGTCCTCCTCAGCCAGGTCAAGGACCGCTTCGACGCCGTGACCCCGGAGCTGCGCGCCGACCTCTACGCCGAGTTGGTCGACCGCGGCTACTTCCCACGCTCACCCGAGGAGACCCGGGCCCGCTGGCAGCGGATCGGCACCCTGCTCCTGGTCCTGGCCGTCGGCGGCGGCATCGCGATCGGCCTCGCCATGACCAGCTTCGCCGCCCTGGTCTGGGTGCCGATCCTGATCGCGATCGTCCTCGCCTTCATGCTGCGCCGCATGGCCGACCACATGCCCAAGAAGACGGCCGCCGGCGCCGAAGCCGCCGCCAAGTGGCGGGCATTCCGGCGCTACCTCGACGACATCGAGAAGTACGAGGACATCAACGAGGGCCAGGAGATCTTCGACCGTTACCTGCCGTTCGCGGTCGCCTTCGGCCTCGACCGCTCCTGGGTCGGCAAGTTCGCCAGTGTTCAGGCCCCCGTCCCCGAGTGGTACGGAGGCATGGGCGGGACGCTCGACCCCTTCGGCGGGCTCGGCGGCAACGTCCTCGTCGGACCCGGCGGTCGCCGCCGGCGCGGGTTCGGCGGCGGGACCGTGATCATCGGCGACCCGTTCTCCCCCTTGGGCGGTGGGTTCGGCGGTGGCGGCTCCCGCGGGGGGAGCTTCGGCGGCGGCGGCGGTGGAGGAGGGTTGGACATGCCCGACTTTGGCCTGCCGGACCTCCAGGGCTCCAGCGACCGCGGCGCCCGCGGCCTCCAGGGGACGAGCGATAGCCTGGTCGACATGCTCGGCGCCGCCGGCCGCACCTTCGGCGGCTTCGGGGGCGGCGGTGGCGGCGGGTTCGGGGGCTTCGGCGGAGGTGGTGGCCGCGGCGGTGGCGGCGGGGGAGGCGGCGGCGGCTTCAGCTAACACTCGCCGTCACCCGGCGCACTCCGCCCCAGCGCGGGCGCGGCGGCCCCTCGAGGACGGCTCGCCGTGCCCGACCCGGCATCCGAGCGATCGCTCCCAGCGTTATCCCGGTCATGCCCTCTGGCGGACGGGGGCGGGACCGGGTGACGGAGGGACCGTGCGCGCGGAGCGTCGGGGACAGGACACGGGCGGGGAGTCCGACGGCGGGCGGGCACCGTTCGCGGCTCGGCAACCCTGTCGCTCTCGCCGCCGGCACCAGGTCGACCGTCCGACTCCCCACGCGGACGGTCGGATGTCGCGCGGGTGGGAACGTCGCCGGGATGGCAACGACCGCCCGCCGGCACCTGCCCGCCCGCCGGCACCTGCCCGCCCGCCGGCACCTGCCCGCCCGCCGGGCTCCGCCTCTGCCGTCCTGGCGCTGGCGCTTCCGTTCGCCGTCGCCGCGCTCCCGACGCCGGGCGGGTCTGCCCTCGCCGACCCGGGAGACCCGGGCTGGTTGCCCGTCGTGCTGGCCCAGGGCACCGGTACGGACACCGCGCGGGCCGTCCTCGACCTCCTCTTCCTCGCGGCGGCGCTGCTGATCCTATCCGGCGGCCTGGTCACCCTGCTCGCGCTCTGGTACCGCCGTGGGCGCGACCCGCACACCGGCCTCGTCGCCGAGTTCCTCGCCGAGCCGCCCGACGACCTTCCCCCGGGCGCGGCCGGTGCCCTCCTCGACGAACGGGCCGATCACCACGACCTCGTCGCCACACTGATCGACCTGGCCCATCGCCGGATCATCGACGTCACCGAACTCCCCCCGGACGTGCGGGCACTGGGCCGGGACCGGCGCGATTTCGGACTCCGGGTCCGCCGGACGGGGGCGATGCTGGCGCCGTTCGAGGCGCGGCTGCTGGTTGCCCTCATGGGCGGGCGGCCCCGGGTCGGCGCCCGCGCGCGGCTGAGCCAGGGACGTGACCGCTTCGAGCGGGCCCAGCCCGAGATCCGCGACCTGCTCTACCGGGAACTCGTGGCGCACCGGTACTTTCGGCGCTCGCCTGAGGCGACCCGCCGCCGCTGGCGCCGCCTCGGCTTCGTCACCACGGGTGTGGCCGTCGCCGTCGGCGTCGTGATGACGGTCGCCGTGGGAGGCCTCGCCTGGATGCCCGCCGTGGCCACCGCCGGGCTGGGTCTCGGCCTCGTCCACATCGCGCCGGCGATGCCCCGCAAGACGCGGCGGGGGTCCGAGGCGGCCGCGCGCTGGGCGGCGTTCCGGCGCTACCTCGCCGACATCGAGCGGTTCGACCGCGCCGGCAACGAGACGGCGGGCGACCTCTTCGACCGGTATCTGCCGTACGCCATCGCCTTCGGACTCGAGCGCGAGTGGGTCCAGCGCTTCAGCGCCGCCCGTGCCGAGGCTCCCTCCTGGTTCCACGCCCGTCTCCGCCGCCGCCCCGATGGGGACGGCCCGCTCGGGTTGCCAGAGCTCGACGACGCGCCGGTGGGTGGGCTCGGCGGGGTCGACGCCGCCTGGGCGGCGGGCAACCTTGCCCGCGTCGGCACCCAGAGCGGCATCGGGGTCCCCGACCTCTCCAGCCTCCCCGGTCCCCCGGACGTCTCGATGCCCAACCTCTCGATGCCGGACGTCGCCCCGCCCGATCTCGACCTGCAGGGCGCCAGCGAGGGCGCGGCGGTCGCCCTCCAGAGCGTCGGCGACGGGCTGATCGGCCTCCTCGAGGCGGCGGGCTCGATCTTCGACGCATTCGATTCCTGACGCCCGGCCCGGCGTGACGACCGGCCCGGCGTGACGACCGGCCCGACGTGACGGCCGCCCGGCGGGTCGGCCGCGTTCCACCGCGCCGACAAGCACTCGCCACGCCGCGCTCGTGGTCGGCCACAATGGCTTGGACGGAGACGCGAGCCTCGCCTGGAGCGTAGGGCGGCGGCAAACGGCCGGAGGATCGCGCGATGGGCGGTAGGCGGATCGATGTCCTCGGGATTCCGGTCGACCCCGTCGACCTCGCCGGCGCGAGGTCATGGCTCGCGGACGTCCTCGCCGGGTCGGACGACGGCCGATGCCGCCACGTCGTCACCGTCAACCCGGAGTACGTGGTGGCGGCCGGACGACCGGGTGCCGACCCGTTCGCGGCGGCGCTGCGCGGCGCCGACCTGGCGACCGCCGACGGCGTCGGCGTGGCCGTCGCGGCGCGCTGGCTCGCCGGTCGT
>CADCWG010000141.1 GCA_902806335.1 uncultured Thermomicrobiales bacterium
CGAGCTCTCGGCGGTCGGGGAGTCCGCGGGGATGGTCGAGCTCTCCGGTCTAGCCGTGGGTCGGACCGCGGCGCGCATGGCGCCGGGGCCGGACGATGTTGCGTTGCTGCTCCACACCTCGGGCACGACCGCGCGGCCGAAGCTGGTGCCGCTGACGCACGGCAACCTCCTGGCGGGCGCCAGCGCGGTCGTCGCCACCCTCGCGCTTGGACGCGGCGACCGCTGCTTGAACGTGATGCCGCTGTTCCACATCCACGGGCTGGTCGGGGCGCTGCTCGCCTCGCTGGCGGCCGGCGCCGCCGTCGTCTGCCCCCCGGGGTTCGTCGCGCCCCGATTCTTCGACTGGTTGGCGGAGTGCGGCCCGAGCTGGTACACGGCAGGGCCGACCCTGCACCGGGCGATCTTGGACCGGGCGCCCGACCACGTGGACGCGATCGCGGCGCACCCCCTGCGCCTGATCCGCTCCTCCTCCGCCCCGTTGCCGCCGTCGGTGCTGGCTGAGTTGGAGACGACCTTCGACGCGCCGGTGCTGGAGGCGTACGGGATGACGGAGGCGGCCTACCAGATCGCGAGCAACCCGCTCCCCCCGCGCGCCCGCAAGCCCGGATCGGTCGGCGTCGCGATCGGCGAGGCGGGGCCGGTGCTCCGGATCGCGGGCGAGGGGGGCGACCCGCTCCCGGCGGGGCTGACGGGCGAGGTGGCGATCCGCGGCGCGGCCGTGATCGCCGGCTACGAGGGCGATCCGGCGGCGAACGTGGCCGCCTTCGGCGACGGCTGGTTCCGGACCGGGGACCAGGGGTATCTGGACGGTGACGGCTACCTCTTCTTGACCGGGCGTCTCAAGGAGCTGATCAACCGCGGCGGCGAGAAGATCGCGCCGCGGGAGGTCGAGGAGGCCCTGCTCGCCCACCCGGCCGTCGCCGAGGCGGTCGCCTTCGCCCTGCCGGACGAGCGGCTCGGCGAGGAGGTCGCGGCAGCGGTCGTGGCGCGGCCGGGACGGGCCGTGGACGAGGGGGAGCTGCGGCGGTCGGTGGCCGCGCGGCTCGCGCCGTTCAAGGTGCCGCGGCGGGTGGCGTTCCTCGCCAAGCTGCCAACGGGGGCGACGGGGAAGGTGCAGCGGGTTGGCCTCGCCGACGCCCTCGGCCTGACGGTTCCGGCGGAGCGCGCCGCGTCGGGCGCGCGGTTCATCGCACCCCGCACCGAGGCCGAGCAGCTGGTGGCCGGCGTCTGGGCCGAGGTGCTGGGCCGGGAGCGGGTCGGAGTCGACGAAGACTTCCTGAACCTGGGGGGGGACTCGATCCTGGCCATCCATGTCGTTGCCAGGTTGCGGCAGGCGCTGCAGCTCGACCTCACGCTGGCGGCGTTCTTTGAGGCGCCGACGGTCGCCGCGATGGCGCAGGTCGTCGAGGGGTTGCTTCTCGCGGAGTTGGAACCGGAGTCGCCTCAAGCGGCCGAGCCGACCGAGGTTTGATCGCGTCGTATCCAGGGGGGGCCATGCCGACCGAACAGGACGTCGGGGAAGGGCTGTCGTTGCGCTCATCGGCGGCGGACTCGCTGCTCGCGAGGCGTCTGCGCGAGGCGGCATCGGGCCACGATCCGGACGCCATCCCCCGCCGCCCGCCGGGGGCGGGGGCGATCCCGCTCGCCCCGGTTCAGGAGCGGCTGTGGTTTCTGGATCGCATGGACCCGGGCAGCCCCGCCTACAACATCGCCTTCGCCCACCGCCTCCGCGGACGGCTGGACGTCGCCGCGCTCGAGCGCAGCCTGGCGGAGATCGTACGGCGCCACGACATCCTGCGGACGACCTTTCCCGAGCGGTCCGGCCGTCCCGTCCAGGTGGTCCACGAACCGTCCGCGTTCGCCCTGCCCGTGGTGAACGTCGGAAAGAGGCTGCGCGATGCGTTCACGGACCGGATGGATGAGGACTACGCCGAGCTATGGGTGCGAACGGAGGCCCGACGCCCCTTCGATCTGGTCCACGATCTGCCGCTGCGGGCTTCCCTGCTGCGGTTCGACCCGCGCGACCACGTGCTGCTCCTGACGCTGCCCCACATCGTCTGCGACGGCTGGTCGGTCGGCGTCCTCTACCACGAGTTGAGCGCGCTCTACGCCGCGTTCGTTGCCACGCCAGGGAACGACCACCCGCCCTTGCCCCTTCCCGAGCTGCCAATCCAGTACGCCGACTACGCCGTGTGGCACCAGGATCGGTTGCGCGGCGGGGCACTGGACGAGCGGTTGGCGAGCTACCGGCGGCACCTTGCCGGCGTCGCAGACCTGGACCTGCCCACCGATCGCCCGCGCTCCCCGGTCCCGCGCGACCGGGGAGCGCGGCGGGAGGTGTCGATCCCGGAGGGGCTGACCGACCGGATCAAGGCCGTCGGCCGGCTCGAGGGGTTGACGCTCTACATGACCCTGCTGGCCGCGTTCCAGGCGCTGCTGGGGCGATACACCGGTCAGGACGATATCGCGGTCGCCTCGCCGATCGCGGGCCGCTCCCGGATCGAGACCCAGCCCCTGGTCGGCTTCTTCGTCAACACCCTGGTGCTGCGCAGCGACCTCTCGGGCGACCCGACCTTTCGCGAGCTGCTGGGCCGGGTCCGGAAGGTGGCCCTGGCGGCCTTCCGCGGGCACGAGGTCCCGTTCCAGCGGGTGGTCGCCGAGTTGGCGCGGGAGCGGAGCCCGGACCGTCCGCCGCTGGCGTCGGTGGCGTTCGCGCTGCAGAACGCCCCGCGTTCGCCGTTGGTTCTGCCCGGCATCACGGTAAGCCGGATGGCGGTCGAAACGGGGACGGCGAAGTTCGACCTCTCGCTCGACCTCGTGGAGGCGAATGGGAAACTTGACGGCTGGCTGGAGTACCGCACCGACCTGTTCGAGGCGGAGACCATCGACCGCCTGACCGGGCACCTTCTCACGCTGCTGACCGCCGTCGTCGCCGATCCCAACCGGCGACTCTCCGCACTGCCGCTGCTGACCCCGGCCGAACGCCGGCAGCTGGTTGTGGAGTGGAACGCCACCGCGACCGAGCCCGCGGCCCGGTCGACGGTCCACGGACTGTTCGAGGCCCGGGCCGCCCGCACGCCGGGCGCGATCGCGGTCGTCGGTGGGGACGAGGCGCTGACCTACGACGAGCTGAACCGGCGGGCGAACCGTCTGGCGCACCACCTGCGGGAGCGCGGGGCGGGGCGGGACGTGCCGGTCGGTCTCTGCGTTGAGCGCTCGCCGGCGATGATCGTTGGCATGCTCGGCATCCTTAAGGCCGGCGGCGCTTACCTGTCGCTGGACCCGGCGGACCCGCCGGCGCGGCTTGCCGCGATGCTCGCCGACGCGCGCGCGCCGCTCCTCGTGACCGAGGCGGGACCGGCCGACCGGCTGCCCGAGTTCGGGACGGGCATCGTCTGCCTCGATGCCGACGGACCAGCGATCGCTCGGCAGCCCGACGCCGATCCGGTCGATCGGGGATCGGACGAAGACCTGGCCTACGTCGTCTTCACCTCGGGCTCGACGGGCGCCCCGAAGGGGGTCGCGGTGCCCCATCGGGCCGTGGTGCGGCTCGTGATCGACACCGATTACGTCGACCTGCGTCCCGACGACGTGGTCGCCCAGGCCGCCAACGTCGCTTTCGACGCGGCCACCTTCGAGGTCTGGGGGGCGCTGCTCAGCGGCGCTCGGCTGGTGATCCTGCCCCGGGAGGCGGTGCTGTCGCCGCGGGAGTTGGCGGCGGCGCTGGCGCGCCACGGTGTTAGCACGTTCTTCCTGACCACGGCGCTGTTCAACCTCGTGGCGCGGGAGGAGCCGACGGCGTTGGGGGGCGTGCGCCAGGTGCTCTTCGGCGGCGAGTCGGTCGACCCGGCATCGGTCGCGGCCGTCCTGCGGCACGGGGCGCCGGACCGGTTGATCCACGTCTATGGCCCGACCGAGACGACCACCTTCGCCACGTGGCACCTGGTCGACCGGGTCGCGCCTGGGGCGACCATGGTTCCCATCGGCCGGCCGATCGCCAACGCCCGCGCCTACGTCCTTGATCGGCAGGGGTGCCCGGTGCCCATCGGCGTGCCGGGGGAGCTCCACATCGGCGGTGCCGGGGTGGCGCGCGGCTATCTCCACCGCCCGCAGCTCACCGCCGAGCGCTTCGTGCCGGACCCCTTCGGGGACGGGCCGGGGGCGCGGCTCTACCGAACCGGCGACCGGGCGCGCTGGCTGCCGGAGGGGACCATCGAGTTCCTGGGCCGCCTCGACGATCAGGTCAAGATCCGGGGCTTCCGGATCGAACCGGGCGAGGTCGAGGCGGCGCTGGTCCGCCATCCCGAGGTGGCGGAGGCCGCGGTCGTGGCCCAGAAGGGGTCGGCCGACGACGCGCGGCTCGTCGCGTACGTCGTTTCGCGGACCAGCCCGGCCCCGACGGCCGCCGCGCTGCGCGCGTTCCTGCGCACCACGTTGCCGGACTTCATGGTGCCCTCGGCGGTCGTGGCGCTCGCCGCGCTGCCACTGACCCCGAACGGCAAGGTTGACCGGCGCGCGATGCCCACCGTGGACGAAGGAACGGCCACGGCGGTACGCCCCGAGGCGGCACCGCGCACGCCGGTCGAGGCGGTCGTGGCCGCCGCCTGGGCCGATCTGCTCGGGGTCGAGCGGGTCGGCATCCACGACGACTTCTTCGACCTGGGGGGGCATTCGCTGCTGGTGGCGCGGGCGATCGCCCGGCTGCGGAGCGACGTCGGGGTCGAGCTGCCCGTGCGGGCACTCTTCGAGGCGCCGACGGTGGCCGAGCTGGCCGAGCGCGTCGAAGCGGCACGGCGATCGGGGGCGGCCGGCGGTGCGGCGCCCTCGGCGCCGTCGGCGCCGTCGACCGCGATGGTGCCGCTCCAGGCCGGCGGGTCTCGGCATCCCCTCTTCCTGGTGCCCGGCGGTGTGGGTGACGCGCGAAACCTCTTCAAGCTCGCCCAGCTGGCGCGCCGGCTCGGGGCGGATCAGCCGTGCTACGGGTTCTTCAGCGATCAGGGCGAGCCGGGGGAGGATGCTCAGGCATGGGTCGAGGCCATGGCCGCTGCCTACCTGGCCGAGCTGCGGGCGCACCAGCCCGACGGGCCGTATCTGCTCGGCGGGACGTGCGTCGGCGGGGTGGTCGCATTCGAGATGGCCCAGCAGCTTCGTGCCGAGGGGGAGCAGGTCGCCGGTTTGTTTCTGCTCGACACGCGCCGCCCGGGCGGCGCAGACGTCGACGCGATCCTGGCCGAGCGACGGCGGCAATTGCGCGCGGCGGGCGACGCCCTCCGCACCCGCCGCGAGAGCGCGGCCAAACGGCGACGCGCCGGGGAGGGTGCCGACGCGTTGCCCCCCATCGTCGAAGACGTCAATGAGCGCGGCCAGGCGCTGTACCGCTACAGACCGAGCCCCTACCCGGGCCGGATCACGCTCCTCGTCAACCGAGAGTCGCACCGCGACGACCCCGGCCTCGGCTGGGAGGGGGTAGCAGCCGGCGGCCTCGACGTCCGGGTGGGACCGGGCAGCCACCAGTCGTTCTTGGTCGAGCACCTCGACGCCACGACCGACCTGCTCCGGGCCTGCCTCGACGGGCTGCGGCTCCCCCCACGCGATCATGGGACGTGAGCCGGGGACGGCTCGCCGCGGGTCGGACCCGACGAGCGGTTCCCCATTGAACCGGCCGCGAGGGAGGCCGTTGCTCGGTCTTGCTCGTCAACGACCGACGACGAGGCGCATCGTTGGCGGGCGTCCCTCGGCCCGGTGGAGCCGGCGCGCCTCCGGACGGCGTTGTCGAACGTCGAGCGGTCGCGGGCGGAGCGCTTTCGCGCGGCGCTGGACCGCGACCGATTCGGCGCGCCGCGGGGA
>CADCWG010000142.1 GCA_902806335.1 uncultured Thermomicrobiales bacterium
GTGGCGATCAGCTGCAGCCCCACCTCGCGGGCGGCCTGATAGGCCTGGTCCACCGAGACCTGGCTGTCGACCTTGCCGCGGGGGGAGTTGGCGCTGGGGCCGGTCCCGGAGACGAACAGCAGGTTGCCCGTCTGGACGTAGCGGACGTAGTTGGCGACCGGCCGGATCGGGTCCGGCAGCGTGATGCCGAGCTCTTCGAGTCGCGCCTCGACGCGCACAGTGGCTTCTCCGATCGTCGGACGCGCGGTTGGCGCCCGACCGTCGCCGCCGGCGGCGGCCCAAAGTCCGGGTAGGCGAGGATGGTAGGACCCCCCGCGGCGGGGGTCAATGCGGCGTCGTCGCCCCGCGGATGGCCGACGCGACGATCCTGTTTCCCGAGACGACGCGAGCCGAAGATGCGTAGCAGGATCCGTCTCTCCAGGGGCTTGACACGGGGCTCATGTACGAATACTATGTACGTACAGTCCCGAGGGGCAAGCGGCCCCGGGCGACGAACCACCGCCACCGGAGACGGCGCGAGAGGCTGCGGGGCCTCAAGCGGGACCGAGCCGGCCGGCGGGCCAACCGACCAAAGCGCACGCGTTGCGGGGCGACGTGCGGGGAAGTCGGGCGGCGGGGGAGTCCACCGGAAACGCTGGTCCGTCGGGACTGTGTCTTTTTCACACTGCTCGGCATGCTGCCGTGGCCGGCGACGCGCCGGCACCGTCGGGTGCCCGGAGATCAGCCGCGGTCGGCTAGCGACGACCCAGGACGTCCCCGATCCGGGTCACGGCCGTCGCCAGCGCGTCATCGGACGTGGCGAACGAGAGCCGGAGGTGGCCCTCGCCGGCGGCGCCGAAGGCGATCCCGGGGACCACCGCGACGTGGGCTTCGCGCAGGATCCGATCGGCCACCTCCACGGAGGAGAGGGCGGTCTCCCGCGCGTCCACGAACGCGTAGAACGCCCCCTCCGGTCGCGGGCACCGGAGCCCCTTGACCGCGCTCAGGCCGTCGGCGACGGCGCGCCGCCGCCGGTCCCAGGCCACCACCATCTCCTCGATGAATCCCTGCGGGCCGGTCAGCGCCGCGACCCCGCCCGCCTGGGCGAAGGACGTCGCGCAGGTCACCGAGTGGCTGTGGACCTTCGCAAGCTGGGCGATGTAGGCGGGAGGACCGGCCACGTAGCCGAGCCGCCAGCCGGTCATCGCGTAGGCCTTCGAGAGCCCGTTGAAGGTCAGCGTCCGCTCAGCCATCCCCGGCAGGGTCGCCAGGCTGACGTGGGCGTGGCCGTCGTAGAGGATCTTCTCGTACATCTCGTCGGCGAAGACGAGGAGGTCGTGCTCTCGGGCCACGTCCGCGACGGCCGCCCGTTCCTCCTCGTCCAGCACCCGACCCGTCGGGTTGTTGGGCGAGTTGACGAGCAGGACCCGTGTTGCCGGGGTCACGGCCGCCGCCAGCTTCTCCGCCGTGAGGCGGAAGGCGTCGTCGGGGTCGAGCGCGACCGGCACTGCGCGGCCGCCGGCGAGCTCCACCATCGGCACGTACGAGACCCAGGCGGGCTCGGGGATCAGCACGTCGACCCCGGGCTCGACGAGGGCGAGCATCGCCTGGAAGAGCGCCGCCTTGCCGCCCGGGGTGACGATCACGCCGCGGTCGGGGTCGGCCTCGATCCCGTTATCGCTGCGCAGCTTGGCGGCGATCGCCCGCCGGAGGGCGGGCGTGCCGGCACTGGCGACGTAGTGGGTATCGCCGGCGTCCATCGCCTCGGCCGCCGCGCGTCGCACGTGGGCAGGGGTGATGAAGTCCGGGTCGCCCCCGCCAAGGTCGATCACGTCGACCCCTTCGGCCTTGAGGGCACGGGCGCGGTCGGAGACCGCGAGCGTCGGCGAGGCCGCGAGCTCGCGGACCCGGCCGGCGAGGAACTCGCCCGGCGAGCGCTGGGCGGTGGCTCCGGGGGATTGCACGGACCCCTCCTCTCTGCGGGCTCAGTCAACGGGGCGCCTGGCGACGCGGCGAGGAGCGCGTCGGCGGCTACCCACCGGGCGGCATTCTAGCCCGCTCACCGGCCGTCGGCCGTGACGGGACCGGGCGGCACGGCGTCGGCGCAGCGGGTCCCGGTTGGCGCCTAGGCAGCGCGGCCGGTTAGCACTCCTACTTGATGAGTGCTAACCGTCGTGCTAGCCTAATGGCTGCCAGTCGTGCGACACCACCCCGGCGACCGAGAGGGGCAGGGTGCGACCGCGGCGGCGGTTTGCCGTGCGTGTGGAACCGATGAGGGAGGTTGAGAGGCGATGACGGACACGTTGGTTGACGTTGCGTCGAAGCTGCGGCCGCTGGGCGACCGCCTGGTCGTCCGGCCGGCTGGCCGCGAGGAGACCACCAAGAGCGGGATCGTCCTGCCGGACACCGCCAAGGAGAAGCCGCAGCGCGGCACCATCGTCGCCGCCGGCGAGGGCCGCCGCGACGAGGACGGCGACCGGATCCCGATGGACGTCAAGGTCGGCGACGCGGTGCTCTTCGCCAAGTACGCCGGGACCGAGTTCAAGCTCGAGGACGAGGACCTGCTGATCCTCTCCGAGAAGGACGTCCTCGCCGTCGTCAGCGAGTAACGGGCCGGCAGCCGCTAGCCGCTAGCCATCGGCCTAGAGCCGACGGCCGGCAAGCTGGTTGAGCCGACCGCGACCCCGACGGACGACGGAGAGCTGATAGCTGACGGCTGATCGCTGACAGCTCACGCAGGAGGAACCCCGTGGCCAAGGTTATCGAGTTCAACGAGACGGCGCGCAAGTCGCTCAAGGAGGGGGTCGACACCCTCGCCAACGCCGTCAAGACGACGCTGGGCCCCAAGGGCCGCAACGTCGCGCTCGACAAGAAGTTCGGCGCCCCGACCGTCACCCACGACGGCGTCACGGTCGCCAAGGAGATCGAGCTCGACAACCACTTCGCGAACATGGGCGCCCAGCTCCTCAAGGAGGCGGCGACCAAGACCAACGACGTCGCCGGTGACGGCACCACCACCGCGACCGTCCTCGCCCAGGCGATCGTCAACGAGGGCATGCGCAATGTCGCCGCCGGCGCGAACGCGATGCTCCTCAAGCAGGGCATCGACCTCGCGACCGAGGCGATCGTCGCCCGGATCAAGGAGCTGAGCACCGAGGTCCAGGGCAAGGACGAGATCGCCCAGGTCGCCTCGATCTCGGCCGCCGACAAGGAGATCGGCTCCCTCATCGCCGAGGTGATGGAGAAGGTCGGCAAGGACGGCGTGATCACGGTCGAGGAGTCCCGCGGCCTCGAGTTCGAGACCGAGTACACCGAGGGGATGCAGATCGACCGCGGCTACATCTCCCCCTACTTCGTGACCAACACGGAGCGGATGGAGGCGGAGCTCGAGGATCCCTTCATCCTCATCACCGACAAGAAGATCTCCTCGATCCAGGACATCCTGCCGGTCCTCGAGAAGGTCGCCGGCGCCCGCGCGCCGTTCGTGATCATCTCCGAGGACGTCGACGGTGAGGCGCTGGCGACCCTGGTCGTCAACAAGCTCCGCGGCACCATCAACTGCCTCGCGGTCAAGGCGCCGGGCTTCGGCGATCGCCGCAAGGAGATGCTCCGCGACATCGCGATCCTGACCGGCGGCCAGGTGATCTCCGAGGAGATCGGCCGCAAGCTGGACAGCGCCGGCCTCGAGGACCTCGGCCGGGCCCGCCGCGTCGTGGCGAGCAAGGACGACACCACCTTCATCGAGGGCCACGGCGACGAGGCGGCGATCAAGGGCCGGGTCGAGCAGATCCGGGCGCAGATCGAGACCACGACCAGCGACTTCGACCGCGAGAAGCTGCAGGAGCGGCTGGCGAAGCTGTCCGGCGGCGTCGCGGTGATCAAGGTCGGCGCGGCCACCGAGACCGAGCTCAAGGAGAAGAAGCACCGGGTCGAGGACGCGCTGAGCGCGACCCGGGCGGCGGTCGAGGAGGGCATCGTCCCGGGCGGCGGCGTCACGCTGATCAACGTCGTCTCCGCGGTCGAGGCCGTCCAGGCCGAGGGCGACATCAAGACCGGCGTCAACATCCTTCGCCGGGCGCTCGAGGAGCCCCTGCGCGGCATCGCCGGCAACGCTGGCCGCGACGGCGCGGTCGTGATCGAGATGGTGCGCCGCGCTCAGCAGGAGCAGGGCAACACCAACGTCGGCTACGACGTGATCTCGGAGCAGTACGTCGACATGGTCCAGGCCGGCATCATCGACCCGGCCAAGGTCACCCGCTCGGCGGTCGAGAACGCCGGCAGCATCGCCGGCATGATCCTCACCACCGAGGCCCTCATCTCCGACAAGCCGGAGGAGAAGGGCGCGTCCGCCCCGGCGATGCCGGGCGGGATGGACTACTAGTCGGCCGACGACCGCTGCCAGGCGAGCGTTGACAGACGAGACGGGGCCCGGCCGAAAGGCCGGGCCCCGTCTCGTCTCGCTCGCCGCTCGCGGTCCCGATCACAAGGGAGCGTAACCCGGCGTGCGACCAGGCGCGGGCTTGCGCGCCAAGGTTCGGCACAGCAACGGCGCCGGCTGTCGCCGGGTCAGCGAGCGCGGGCGGCCCGACTGCGTTACCGTGTCAGGTCTCGAGGATGAGGGGGCGCGGGGGAGGTCCGTCCCGCAGCACCGCCCGAACCAGCTCGGCCAGGCTGCCGGGAACTAGGCGATCCGTCGCGGTGGCGAGTTCCTCGACCGACCACCACCGGACGCCGGCGATCTCGCGCCGTTCCAGCTCGGTGAACCCGCTGGTCTCCGGCGCGAACGCCGCGACACGGGCCAGGAAGCATCGCTCCCGGCAGTCGTAGGTGATTCCACCCCAGGTCGCCGCGCCACGGCGGCGCCACAGCTCCGCACCGAGCGCCACGTCGACCAGGCCGGTCTCCTCTCGAAGTTCGCGGCGGAGCGTCGCTTCCGTGGTCTCGCTCGCCTCCTGGCCACCGCCCGGGGTGAACCAGAAGGGCCGCCCCGCGTCGTCCTTGCCGGCCAGCAGCAGTACACGCTCGGCGGGATCGATCATCAACGCTCGGACGCTGTGGCGGATCACGACTTCCGCGCCAGGTTGCTCAGGCGGTCGGCCCATGCGCGTCGTCCTCGCCTCGGCGATCCGGTCGTCCGGGTCGCTTGGCTCGTGCTCGCCACGGCGCTCGGCCGTGGGAGGCCGGGTTTCTCTCGCGTGCGGAGAGGGTGTACCGAAGGATCACCGGGACCGTCTAATCTCCGGCGTTGCCCGGGCCGGTCCGCGACGGGACGCCGTCGGGATCATCCGGCTTGTCGCCGAACATCGGCGGCAGGATCTGGGGGAATACGCGGCGGCCGAACTGCTCGAGGATGATCGCCTGCGTCGGACAGGCGCGCGCGCCGGCGAAGAGCTGCTCGACCGTGGCGGCGTCCAGGTCCTCGACGTAGGCGACACCCGTCTCCTCGTCCAGCACGTAGACGCCCGGCGCGGCGGTGGTGCACTTGGCGTTGGCGATACACCGCCGCGGGTCCACCGTGACCCGGAGCCCGCGCTGGCCCCGTGCTCCGCCCGACTGCTCTCCCCCCATTGCCTTCCCTTCATCTGCTCGGCGAGACGGGACCACGGCCAGCCCGGTCGCTTCCATCGGACCGACCGACGATCCTCGGCGGGCGCGAGGGATCCCACGGGCACGTTGTCGGCTCGAGATCAGGGTACGGACGGCGGGACTCGAACCCGCACGGGTCTCCCCAGCGGTTTTTAAGACCGCCGCGTCTGCCGTTCCGCCACGTCCGCGTGGTGGGCGACGCCGACCTCGGGCGCCATAGTGCCGGCTAAGGATA
>CADCWG010000143.1 GCA_902806335.1 uncultured Thermomicrobiales bacterium
GGCGAACCGGGCGCGAGCGGCGACCCCCGCGACCGGATGACCTTCCGACGCAAACCTACCCGACAGGAGTCCGACATGAACTCGTCGCTCAGTGTGCTCGCCGCGACCGGCGCGGAGCGGTCCGAGGGGCAGCTCGACGAGGCGGCCGGCCGCCTCGTCCTCGCAGCATGGTGGCTGTACTCGCTCTTCCACGACGACGCGCTCGACCCATACAGCGTCTGATCCCTCACCGGCAGCATGGCCCGCGGCGGCAGCTCCCTACCCTGTCTCCTCGCTGTTCCGCCCTCACCGCCGGTCCACCGCAGCGGACCGGCGGTGAGGACGCGCGGCACTCGCGCCACCGACCGCGGGAACCGGACTGACGCCTCGTTCTCGCCGGGCCAGCCGGAAACGCCGGCGCTGGCCTCCAATGAAACCCATGAAACCTATCCGTTGACCTGGCATCAGGCGGCGCGGACCTGGCATCCAGCGGCGAGGCGCCCACGCCACCAGGCTGGCCGTCGGCTGCCGCTCGCGGCCGGCATGTCGTGTCCTCGGAGGCGCGACCCGCGGAGACGACCGGGGCCCGTATCCACGTCACCGCCCACGCCCGATTGGTCGCTCTATCACCGAGCGCCACGACCCGCCGGCGCAGCACGCACGGCTCGCCGCCATCGGCGGGAGCCGTCACGAGGTCGCACGCATGAGCACCGCACGTACTCCAGTCAACCAGTCCCCGTCCATCTTCCGATCGGAGGCCCTCCGGCATCGCCTGCACCACCAGGGGCGGCGGAGCGCCGAGTTGCGCCTTCCTCGACCCCTGTCGCGGCGCGTTCGCGTCGTCCTCTGGGCCGCGCTCGGCCTGCTCGGACTCGCCGGGGCGGGCGTCTGCTTGCCGTCCGTCCCCGTGTCCGCCTCGGGCCTGGTCGTCGTCGCCCCGGGGGATGCCCGGCCGGCAGCCGCCGTGGTTCTCCCGCTCGAGTACCGGGGGCGCCTCCGCCCTGGCCAGGCGGCGGAGGTGTCCTTCGGCGCGGGCGGGGCGTCCCTGGCCGGCACCGTCGTCGCCGTCGAGCCCGAGCCGCTCTGGCCCGCCGACGTCCAACGGCGGCTCGGGCTCCCCGGCTCAGCGCTCGTGCTCGACGGTCCGGTGGTCGTGGCCTGGCTCTCCGTCCCGTCGCTCTCGGACCACAGAACGACGGCGCCCGGCGTCGGCGGGGTCGCCCGGGCGGATGTCGACGTCGGCTCGCGCCGCGCCGGCTCGTTCTTGCCGCTGGTCGGCCGACTCTTCGAGGAGTGAGCAATGACCGCCTCGCGACTCGCCGCCATCGCGGCGGCTCCCTTGACCGTCCTCGGCACCGTCCTCGGGGCCATCCTCCGGACGCTCCGCGGTCGGCGTGCGCCCCTCGCCCTCCTGGGGCGACCGCGACGGCGGCGGGTTCCGATGCTGCTCCAGTTGAACGCCGTCGAGTGCGGAGCCGCCTGCCTGGCGATGGTCCTTGGCTACCACGGGCGCGCGACGCGGGTGGCCGAGGTCCGGGAGTTGACCGGCGTGGGGCGCGACGGCCTCAGCGCGAAGACCATCCTCGCCGCCGCGGCCCGCTACGGGCTCCGGATGAAGGCTTTCGCGCTCCAGCCAGCCGACTTCGACCGCGTGCCCCTGCCCGCGATCGTGCACTGGGACTTCGAGCACTTCGTGGTGGTGGAGCATTGGACGCCGCGCGGGGTCACGATCGTCGACCCGGGCGCTGGTCGACGGCGGCTGACGCCCGACGAGTTCTCGGACCACTTCACCGGCGTCGTCCTCGCCTGTGAGCCAGGGCCGGACTTCGACCGGCGCCGGGCCGGGGCGCCCTCCCAATGGCGGGCCTACCTGCGGGCCCTCCTGGCCCAGGAGCCCGGCGTGCTGGCCCAGGTGCTCGCCGCCTCCCTCGTGCTGCAACTCCTTGGGCTGGCCGTGCCGGTCCTCACCCAGGTCGTCGTCGACGAGGTGCTCGCCTCCCGCCTGACGGAACTGCTGCCGATCATCGGGCTGGGGCTGGGGGTCGTCGTCCTCTCGCAGCTGGTGACGACGTACCTCCGTTCCACCCTGCTGCTCGCCCTCCAGGCGCGCGTCGATCAGCGGCTCATGCACGGCTTCTTCCGGCACCTGCTGGCGCTGCCCTACCGCTTCTTCGAGCAGCGGACCACCGGCGACCTGATGATGCGCCTCGGCAGCAACGCCCAGGTGCGGGAGACGTTGACCAGTCAGACCCTCTCCGTCGTGATCGACGGCTCCCTGATCTTCGTCTACCTCGGCTTCCTGCTGGCGCGGGAACCGTCGTTCGGTGGCATCGTGCTCGCGGTCGCCGGGCTGCAGGCGGCGCTGCTGGTCGGGTCCCGTCGCCCGATGCACGATCTCACCCAGCGGGATCTCGCGGCCCAGGCATGCTCCCAGAGCTACCTCGTCGAGGCGCTCAAGGGCATCGCCACCCTGAAGGCATCGGGGGCCGAGGATCGCACCCTCGCCCACTGGTCGGGCCTGTTCGCTGACCAGCTCAACGCGTCGGTGCGCCGTGGACACCTCGCGGCGGCCATCGACACGACGCTCGCGGTGCTCCGCGTCCTGGCACCCCTCGCCCTGCTCTGGGTGGGCGCGCGACAGGTCCTGGACGGGGGGATGAGCCTGGGCACCATGCTGGGACTCCAGGCGCTGGCCGCCACCGCCCTCGCCCCGCTCGCCTCGTTGGTCGCCAACGGCCAGCGGCTGCAGTTGGTCGGCGCGCACCTCGACCGACTCGCCGACGTGCTGGGCGCCGCGCCGGAGCAGGATCCCGAGAACGCGGGGCCGGCTCCGGCGCTCGGCGGCCGGATCGAGTTGGACCGCGTCGGCTTCCGGTACGACCCGCAGAGTCCCGCCGTGCTGAACGGCGTGTCGGCAACGGTCGAGCCGGGCCAGAAGGTGGCCCTGGTCGGTCGCACCGGATCGGGCAAGAGCACGCTCGCCAGGTTGCTGCTCGGCCTCTACGTTCCGACCGAGGGCGAGCTGCGCTACGACGGTCACCCTCTGCGCGGCATGGACCCGCGCGCGCTGCGGCGCCAGTTCGGGGTAGTGCTCCAGGAGCCGTTCCTCTTCAGCGGTTCGATCCGCCAGAACATCGCCTTCAACGACCCCACCATGCCCCTCGAGCGGGTGGTGGAAGCCGCCCGCCTGGCCGGCATCCACGACGACATCGCGCGGTGGCCGATGGGCTACGACACCTGGCTGGCCGAAGGCGGGGGCGGGCTCTCGGGGGGACAGCGGCAGCGCCTCTCCCTGGCGCGGGCCCTGGCGCACCGGCCCCCGATCTTGCTGCTGGACGAGGCGACCAGCCACCTCGATGCGGCGACCGAGGCGCTGGTGGAGCGCAACCTGGCCGGACTGAACTGCACCCGCATCGTCATCGCCCACCGGCTCAGCACCGTGCGCGACGCGGACCAGATCCTGCTCCTCGACGGTGGGACGATCGTGGAGCGCGGCACCCACGACGAGCTGATGGCACTGGGGGGCGGCTACGCGGCACTGGTGCGCGGGCAGTCTGTTCCCGCTTCGGCGGCCGGTGCGGCCCTCGGTGCGCCGGTCCGCGTCGTCGTGGGGCCCAGCTTGTCGGTCGTCCCGGGAATCTCCGATCGGGCCGCCTGTTCCGTGGGCGACTGACCGCGGCCGGACGGCGACTCACGCCCGCCGCCGGAGTCGCCGGCGGCGGGACCCGGAGTCGCCGGCCCTCACCCGGACCTGCGCTGGGTTCGGGAACGAACTCCCCCGTCCGGGAGGACCCCTCGGGTGATGCCCACGCCGCCGCGGCTGGCGGAGGTCGGCGACGCGCCCCGGGCGGGCGCCGGGGTTCGAGCACGGCCGGTCCCAGCCGGCCTTCGGTCGGCTTCGTCCCTGAGCCCCGAACCCTGCGGCTCGCCCCGGGCGACCCCGACCCCCGGCCCCCGACGCCACCGTGCGGCCGGCGACCGCGTCAGTCGTGCCCCGTCGCCGGGAAGCCCTGCTCCTGCCACCGCCGGTACTTCCAGAGGCTGACCGCCCGCCGCACCTCGCGCAGCCCCCGCGCGTCCATGTTCGAGAGCAGCAGCAGCCCCGCGTCCGACTCCCGCTCCACCTCGTCGATCGTCGCGTAGCCGTGCCGCAGCAGCACGTGCTCGACCCTGGGCGAGAGCCCCAACTGGTCGACGGTCGGGTGGAAGCGCCGGTCGATCCGCCGCCACCCTTCCTCAGCCGCGCTCCAGACCAGGATCGGCGTCCCCATCACCAGTCCGGCCAGCCCGAGCCACCCCACCGCCAGCATCCCCAGCGTGGCAACCGCGCCGCCGATCGCCAGCGGCACGAAGACCACCGCCGCGCTGGTCAGCACCAGCGCCAGCGACCGCCGCACCGGGTTCACCGCGAACGGATCTGCCAGGTCGCTCTGGTACCCGTAGCGCAGGCCGATCTCTGGCCGGCCGCCACGGTGGTAGGTGTCCCGACGGGACGGTGTAGGCAAGGCGGGGGCTCCCGACGACGGAAGACGACGGCCTCCGTGGTCACGCGGGGGACGACGGGCGGTCGCCTCCGGGACGTCCCCCCAGGGTACAACGCGGGAGCCCCCTAGACGATGAGACCATTGTCGCCTCGGCCGCGACCTATCGCCCAATGCCCCCCGTGGGCCGGCAGGTGACCCAGGTCGCGCGTCACGCCGGAAGCGTCGGCCGCCTGGCGCGGGGAGCGGACGGATTGGCGGCTGGGCCGATCGCCCCTACTCCCACTCGATCGTCGCCGGCGGCTTCGAGGAGATGTCGTAGACGACCCGGTTGATGCCCCGCACCTCGTTCACGATCCGGTTGCTCATCCGCGCCAGCAGCTCGTACGGCAGCCGCGCCCAGTCGGCCGTCATCGCGTCCTGGCTGGTGATCGCCCGGATCGCGCAGACCCGCGCGTAGGTCCGCCCGTCCCCCATCACCCCCGTCGAGTTGACCGGCAGCAGCACCGCGAAGTACTGCCAGACGTCCGCCGCCAGCCCGGCCGCCTCGATCTCGGCGCGGACGATCGCGTCCGCGCGCCGCAGCAGGTCCAGGTCCGGCGCCGTCACCTCGCCGAGCAGCCGCACCGCCAGCCCCGGCCCCGGGAACGGCTGCCGCCCGACGATCTCCTCCGGCAGCCCCAACTCCCGCCCGACCGCCCGCACCTCGTCCTTGAACAGGAACTTCAAGGGCTCGACCAGCTCGAACTGGAGATCGTCCGGCAGCCCGCCGACGTTGTGGTGGGTCTTGATCTTGGCCGCGGCCTTGGTGTCCTTGGTCGTGCTCTCGATCACGTCGGGGTAGAGCGTCCCCTGGGCCAGAAAACGGAACGGTCCGCCCTCGGTCGCCGCCGCCTCCGCCGCGTCCTCGAAGACCCGCACGAACTCCGCGCCGACGACCTTCCGCTTCGCCTCCGGGTCGGCCACCCCCCGCAGCCGCGCCAGGAACCGCTCGCCGGCGTCGACGTGGACCAGCGGCATCCCGAAGTGGCGGGCGAAGACCTCCCGCACCAGGTCGGCCTCGCCCTGCCGCAGCAGCCCGTTGTCGACGAAGACCGGCGTCAGCTGGTCGCCGACCGCACGGTGGATCAGCGCCGCCGCCACCGACGAGTCGACCCCGCCGCTCAGCCCGAGCAGGACCCGGCCGTCGCCGACCCGCTCCCGGATCTCGCGGGTCGCCGCCTCGACGAACGAGGCCGCCGTCCAGTCCGGCCGGCAGTGGCAGACCTCGACCAGGAAGTTGCGCAGCAGCGTCGC
>CADCWG010000144.1:0-5172 GCA_902806335.1 uncultured Thermomicrobiales bacterium
GCGAGCCCAGGCGCGGGCCCGCTCGATCGCCTGCCGCGGTCGCGGGTCCTCGGGCTGAGCCGACTCGAAGAGGTCGAGGACGTGCTCCGCGCACGATGCCGCCCACAGGGCGAGGAGCTGATGATCCGAATCGGTGAGGGTCCCGCCTCGGCGGATCGTCACGAGTCGAGGGTCGCGGTCTTTTGGGAGGATCAACGCCAGCACCCTTTCCGCTCGAATCCGCCCAATCGATAGGAGGTGGCGAGCCGGCCCCGAATCACCAGCCACCGCCTGCCACCCGGCGCCTGCCCCGCCCAGCGTGCGAACGCTGCGACGGGCCTAGTTCGCCACCCGGAGGTCCGGCAAGTGCTCTCGCGTGTCGACAAGGATGCCCGCCGCTACCCCGCCCTCGTCCCCTTCGCCAGCACCGTCATCCGGCCCGAGTCGACTCGTCAACGGGTCCTCGTCCCCTCGACTCCTCTCCATCACCGGCCACCGACGCTCCCGCTACATGACACGTTGTCTCATTGACTCAATGTCTCAGTAAGTGCTACGCTCCGGCCCGTTCGCCGGCCGCCCGTGGCCGGTCTCGCGAGCGATGGAGGGTCGGGCCCGCATGCCTCTGGACCAGCGCCACCGGTTCCGCCCGCTCGCTTCGTGTCGGTTGCTCGTGGCACTCGCGCTGCTCGTGATCCTGGTCGCCGGGCTCGGCGGCAGGGTCGCCACCGGCGCGCAGGACGCGACGCCCGCCGGGACCGCGGTGGCCGGCCTGGGACCGAATCAGCTGATCGCCATTGACGCCCTGCCCGCCGTTATGCCGCGAGCCGAGGGGCCGATCGCGGTGGCGGCGAGCATCGGGCTGGTCACCGACATGGTCCTCCAGGTGGCCGGCGAGCGGGCCGTGGTGACGACTGTCCTGCCGGCCAACGCCGACCCGCACGACTTCGAGCCGACGCCGCAGGACGTCGTCGCGGTCGAGGACGCGGCGGTGATCTTCCTCTATGGGCTGAACCTCGACCAGTGGGCGACGAGCCTCGTCGAGAGCTCCGGGACCGAGGTAGCTCCGGTGGCCATCGCGTCCGGGTTCGAGACGCTCGCCTCCGATGAGGAGGGCTTCGAGCTGGGCGACCCCCACGCCTGGTTCGACCCGCGCAACGTCAAGGTGATGGTCGACAACATCGCGGCGGCCCTGACGGCCCACGACCCGGCGGGCGCCGCCGACTACCAGGCCCGCGCGACCGCCTACCAGGCGCAGCTCGATCAATTGGACGCGGCGATCGAGGCCCGTCTCGGCACGGTCCCGCCCGAGAACCGCAAGCTCGTCACCAACCACGACGCCTTCGGCTACTACGCCGCGCGCTACGGCCTGGAGGTCGTCGGCACGGTGATCCCCAGTCTGGACACCCGCGCCGAGCCCTCGGCGCGCGAGATCGCCGACCTGGTCGACGTGATCGAACGGGAGCGGGTGCCGGCGATCTTCGCCGAGAACACGACCAGCCCCCAGCTGGCGGAGCAGCTGGCCGACCAGACCGGGGTCCGCGTCATCGACACGCTCTACACCGACAGCCTCGGCGAGCCCGGCTCCGGCGCCGACACGTACCTTGGCCTGATGCAGTTCGACACCGTGGCGATCGCCGACGCCCTGTCGGCGGGCGCGTAGGCGGGGATGGGCGGCACGGCGCGATGAGCGGGGGAACCACGGGGCCGGCTCGGCTGGAAGCGGCCGAGCTCGGCGTCCACTTCGGCGACCGCCCGGCGCTCGAAGGCGTCTCCCTGGCGCTGCACGCCGGGGAGACCGTCAGCCTCGTCGGGCCGAACGGCGCGGGCAAGAGCACCTTGCTCCGCGCGCTCGCCGGGATGCTGCCGCCGAGCCACGGCGAGGTGCGGTTCGAGGGGCGGCCGGTCCGCCGCCCGAACCCGTGCGTCGTCTACGTGCCGCAGCGGTCGGGGGTCGACTGGAGCTTTCCGGTCGACGTGCTCGGCGTCGTCCTGATGGGGCAGGCCCACCGCCGGACCCGCCTGCTGCCGTTCCTCGCCGGGGACCGCGCCGCGGCGAGGGCGGCGCTGGCGCGGGTCAAGATGGACCGCTTCGCGGGCGTCCAGATCGGCCAGCTCTCGGGCGGGCAGCAGCAACGCGTCTTCCTGGCCCGGGCACTGGTCCAGGGCGGGGAGGTCTACCTGCTCGACGAGCCGTTCGCCGGGGTCGACGTGCCGACCCAGGAGCTGCTGATCGACCTGTTCGACGGGCTGCGCCGCGAAGGCAAGACCATCGTCTACGCGACCCACGACCTCGGCCAGGCGGCCCGCGCCTCGGACCGCGTCGTGCTCGTCAACCGGCGCCTGGTCGCGGCCGGTCCCCCCGAGCGGGTGATGACCGCCACGAACCTGCGCGAGACCTTCGGCGGCCAGGTCGTCGTCGTCGGTCCCAGCGGCGGGCCGGTGGCCGGCGCGGCGGCGGACGACGTGCCGACCGCGGGGGTGGCCGGGTGAGCGGGTGGGGGGTCGGGGGGCTGTTCGACGGGCTGCTGGACCCCCTGAGCCGGACGTTCATGCAGCACGCCTTCGTCGCGATCGTGCTGGTCGGCGTGATCTGCGGGGTGACGGGCGCCTTCGTCACGCTGCGCGGGCTCGCCTTCATGGGCGACGCGCTGGCGCACGCGATCTTCCCGGGGGTGGTGATCGCGTTCGTGCTCGGGGCCAACTTCCTGGTCGGGGCCCTGATCGCGGCGGTGATCGTCTCGCTGCTGATCGGGGCGATCGGCCAGAGCGGCCGGCTGACCAACGACACGGCGATCGGGGTCCTCTTCGCCGGCTGCTTCGCGCTCGGGGTGGCCCTGATCTCCCGGCAGCAGACCTACACCCGCGACCTCTCCAGCTTTCTGTTCGGCACCATCCTCGGCGTCTCGCGGTCCGACCTCGCGCTGACGGCGGCGGTCGGGGCGACCGTGCTGCTGGTGATGGGGCTGTTCCGCCGCGAGCTGACGATGGCCGCCTTCGACCGGGTCTTCGCCCAGGCGAGCGGGCGCAGCCTCTTCGCCTACGACCAACTCTTCCTGCTGCTGCTCTCGCTCTCGATCGTGATCTCGATCCAGACCGTCGGCAACATCCTGGTCCTCGCGATGCTGGTCACCCCCGCGGCGACGGCCCGCCTGCTGACCGACCGCCTCGGGGTGATGGTCGCCCTCTCGGCGCTGATCGGCGGCGTCTCGGGCGTGGTCGGCCTCTACGTCTCCTACTACCAGGGCATCGCCTCGGGCGCGAGCGTGGTGCTGACCGCGACCGCGCTCTTCGCGGTCGCCTACCTGTTCGCGCCGCGGACCGGGGTGGTGACCACGGCGGTCGCCCGGCGCCTCCACCACCCCTTCCCCGAGCGCGACCGCTTTCCGCCCGCCCACGACGACGGCATCGATCCCCGGGCGCTGCCGGGCGCGGTGGCGGCCCCCGGCGCTATTGGCGACGACGACCCGACCGCCGCGGACAGCGCGGCACCCCGCCGCCGGGCGACGCCCGCCTAGCGATCCGGCGCCGGCCGCGTGGTCCGACCGGCAGGCGACGCCCGCCTAGCGATCCGGCGCCGACCGCGTGGACCGACCGGCGGGCGGCCTGATCGGGGATCCGACTGAGCGGCGGGGAAAACGGGGGCGGGCCGGGCCACTGGCCCGCCCGGGGCGAGCCCCAAGGTCAGAAGCTCAGGGCGAAGCCAGCTCAAGCCAGCTGAGGTCGGCGTCCTGGGTGACGACGGCAATCACCCGCAGTCCGTACGAGTTCGGCTGTCGCGTGGCGCGCGAAGGGGGCGACTGGGGATGGGGAAGGCGCGCCTGGCTGCAGTGACGGTGGTCCCGACCGGTGGAGCGGGCTGGGCCCGCGACCGTGGCCGGAGGTGCGACCTACCGGCGTCCTACGTCGTCGTTCGACGGCCCGCGGAGACGGCCCGACACGGAGGTCAGTCGCGCCAGGAGTGGCGTGGTTCGTAGCGGATCAGCGCGCGGGCACGGTCGAGGCTGAAGCCGCTGGCGTGGCCAGCGATGGGGGCGCGGAGCTCGACCTCCGGGGCGTGCTCGCGGATCGCCGCCTCCGTCGGCACGGCGAGCAGCGTGTCGGCCGCGGTGACGTTCATCGGCGCGAAGCCGATGCCGTCCGCCTCCACCGCGAGCCGGCAGGCCGTAGCGGCGTCGCGCAGGTCGACGTAGCCCCAGAGACCGTTGGCACTGGCCTCCACCTGCTCCGGGTCGTCGGCGAGGGCGCGGGCCGCGGCCCGGGACTCGTCGGGGGTGGTGACCCAGTGGAAGCGCAGCGCCGCGACGTCCATCCCGGTCCGGCGGTGGAACATCTCGGCCGTCCGCTCGTCGACCTCCTTCGAGAGGCCGTAGCAGTCGTGGTTCAGCAGCGGGTGCCCCTCGTCGATCGGGGCGTAGCGCGGCAGGAGCCGCTTCGGCGCCCAGGCCATGCCGTAGGCGGAGCCGCTGCTGGCGATGGCCACCCGCCGGACCCCGAGCAGCTCGGCGGCGTGGAGCACGGCGAACGTGGCGCCGGTGTTGTTGGCGAAGACGATCGGGTCCGGGTGGCGGCCGGGCGCGGGGATCGCGCCGAGGTGGACGACCGCGTCGCAGCCGACCATCGCGCCGGCGACCTGGCCGACGTCGCCGAGGTCCACCTCCCGGAACCGCGCCTGCCGGTAGGCGGCGGCATTGACCAGCGGCAGGACGTCGGCGGCGGGCCGGCGGTCGGCCGCCACCACCTCGTGGCCGTGGGCGACGAGGTCGGCGACGGCGCCCTGCCCGACGCGGCCGGCGGCGCCGGTGACGAGGACCCTCACGGGCACGTCCTCCTTCCATCGGGACCGGGCGGCGCGTCGCGACTGGGGGCGGAGGCTTCAGAGCGGCGCGGCACCCGCTGTCGTGACACCGGGCCGTCGGCGTCGACCCGAAACGCCGCGACGCCGAGCAAGCGGCGCCGGCGCAGGACGCCGCTACCCCACCGTCTTCTCGGCCGCCTCCATCAGCCCCCGCACGTAGCCCACCGCGAAGAGGCGGCCCATCACGTCGTACCCGGGCTCGCGGATCGCCTCGCCGGCCATCGTCGGCACGTGGTCGGGCCGCAGCGGCCCGGCGAAGCCGATCTCGTGGTAGGCGCGCATCGCCGCCCACATGTCGGTCTGGCCGTCGTCGTGGAACGTCTCCGCGAAGCGCACCC
>CADCWG010000144.1:5182-5733 GCA_902806335.1 uncultured Thermomicrobiales bacterium
GCGCTCCGGCGTCCCCCGGACGTCGCGGAAGTGGACGAAGGCGATCTTGCCGTCGCCGCCGAAGCGGCGGATCTCGGCCGGGACGTCGGCGCCCATCGTCGCGAACGTGCCCTGGCAGAACGTCACCGCGCTCGCCGGGCTCGGGACCAGGTCGAGCGCCCGCCGCATCGCGCCGGGGCTGCGGAGGATCCGGGCGACGCCACGGATCGGCGAGATTGGCGGGTCGTCCGGGTGAAGCGCCAGCGTCACCCCCGCCGCCTCGGCCACCGGGACCACCGCCTCGAGGAACGCGTGGAGGCTCTCCCAGAGCTGGGCGTCGCTGACCTCGCCGGCGTCGGTCGGCGGGGCGTCGGCCAGCGCGGCGTGGTCGTATCTGGTCACCCGCGCCCCGCCGCGGGTCGGCGTGTCGGTCGCCGTCCGGGTCCAGTTGAAGACCGCCATCCAGTTGTAGCAGGCGACGCGGACGCCGGCCACGCCCATCGCGCGGACCAACCCCTGGGCGCGCTCGATCTCCGCGTCCCGCTCGGGGCCGGGGCGACCCAGCTTCGCGC
>CADCWG010000145.1 GCA_902806335.1 uncultured Thermomicrobiales bacterium
GTGGCGGCCGCGACCGGGACCGCGACGACCGTGGCGGTGGCGGCGGTCGCGGCGGGCGCGGCGGGGGCCGGTTCGGCCAGCGCCGCAAAGTCTGCATGTTCTGCATGGATAAGATCGACGAGGTCGACTACAAGGACATCGCGCGCCTTCGCCGCAACCTCGCCGAGCGGGGCAAGATCGAGCCCCGCCGTCGCTTCGGCACCTGCGCCCGCCACCAGCGGTCGCTGACCGTGGCGATCAAGCGCGCTCGCCACGTGGCGCTGGTGCCCTTCACCACGTCGGGTGGGCGCGGGTAGTCGACTCACTCCGGTCGGACACGCAGACACGATCGCGGGGGCGAGTGTGCTCCGGCGGTCGTGTCCTGGCGTGGCGGCATCGGGGCGGCGGTTCGGCCAGGACAGGCGCCGGAGCCTGACCGGCTCACGGCGGGAGCGGGAGACGACGCGTGGCGAATCGGCGCACCCGAACGACGGTCCCACCCCGGCGCGACGGCGTCCGATCGCGACCGGCCGGCGGGCGGCTGGCATCGGCTTCGGTTCGACCTCGTCGCGTCTCTCGAGCCCAGCGGGAAGCACGGCGGCGGCGCCAACTCTACCTGGGGATGGGAGCCGCGCTGGCCGCGATCGTTCTCATCCTCACCGTGGGGCTCGTCAACGAGTACGTGATCAAGCCGCGGACCGTCCTCGCCAGCGTCGACGGCACGGTCATCCGCCGCCGCGACTACTGGCGCGCACGCGGCGTGGACCTGGCGAACCAGGTCGACCAGTTCTCGCGGATCGCCGGGCTGGTCGGAGGCGAACAGGCCAGCCAGTACCAGCAGCAGGCCGCGGTGGCGCAGAGCGAGTTGAACGGGCTCTGGGGCAGCACCGACACCAACGACGAGTTCCTCCAGCGCATGGTCGACGACCAGGTCTACCTCAAGAACCTCGATTCCCTGGGCCTCGAGGTGACCGAGCAGGATGTCGAGACCTGGGAACTGGCGCAGTTCGCCCCTGAGGGGGTCCCACTGGTCGAGCCGACGGCGACGCCCACCCTGATCCCGGAGCGGGCGGAGTGGGCGACCGCGACGGCGGCGGCCAACGCGACCGCGTCGGCCGCCGCCGTCGCGCCAACCGCTCCCGCCGGCGTCGCCGAGCCAGCCCTCCCGCTCCCTCCCCCGACCGTCCCGCCCACCGCTGGGTCGGAAGGGGTCGCCGCCGACGGACCCGCGACGACAGTCTCGCCGACTGTCGGCGCCCCGGGGGCGTCACCGACGGTTCCCGCCGAGTCGCCCACCCCGAACGCCGAGCAGGCGCTTGCGACCGCGGAAGCGGGTCGGGCGACGTACCGCGACGATGTCTTCGACCGGGCACGGATCAACGAGAGCCAGTACCGGGCGTGGGTGGCACGCCCCGCGGTGGCGCGGCAGAAGGTCGAAGAGGCGATCGCGGTCCAGGTCGGACAGAGCCAGCCCCAGGTCCGCGCCCACCACATTCTGGTCGGGACGCAGGAACTCGCGGCCTCACTCCGCGCCCAGCTCGACCAGGGCGCCAATTTTGAGGAGTTGGCACGCGGCAACTCGACGGACACCGGGACGGCGCCCAACGGTGGCGACCTCGGCTGGGCGGCGCGAGAGCAGTACGTGGCCCCGTTCGCCGACGCGGCCTTCGCCCTCCAGCCGGGCCAGATCAGCCAACCGGTGCAGACGGAGTTCGGCTGGCACCTGATCCGGGTCGACGAAGTGGACCCCGACCGCGCGCTGACGACCGAGCAGATCGAGCAGACGACGAGTGCCCGGGTCGAGCGCTGGCTCGCAGACCGGCGCGCCGAGTCGAACATCGAGTCTGACGTTGATCCGACGCCGACCACGGCGCCCGCCGCGTTCGAGCCGCCAGCCGACGCACCACCCGCGCCGACGCCGGCGCCGACCACGCCGCCGCCCACCGACGGGCAGGGTCAGCCCGCCACGCTCGTCCCGCTGCCGCCCGCTCCACCCGGCGGCTAGGCCGCCGTCGGCGAGCGAGGCCGTGCTATCCTGGCGCGTCCGAGACGGTGGCCGGCCGCGGGACCACGCCCCGCGCCGCAGCCGGCGGCCGGACCCTCTGGAGGACGTCTCGATGTCCGAGCGCGACCGCAGCGACCGGTTCTCGACGGCGCCACTGGGTGACATTGACGGCGCGGCGGACCTGGCGGCGCCCGATCCGGCCGCGTCCTCCGCGTCGACGGGACGGTGGGACCTCGACCCGGCCGAGGTCGACCGCTACCTGGCCGAGCGTGAGACGACGGGACGCCCGCCGGCCGGGACGGGTCGGCGGAGCACCGAGTCCGCCCGGGAAGCGCTGCGACGGCCGGCGGCCGGCGGCCGCCGCGACCCGTCCCTCACCCCGAGCCCGCGTCCTCCCTCCGCGACCCCTCCCTGGGACGACCCGGCCGTACCTCGGCGTGGGACGCCCGCGGCTCCCCGAGGCGGGGAGACCGGCGCCTCGCAGACTCAGCGGGACGGTGGCGGGGCATCGTCCCGATCCCGTCTCACCACGCGCCAGGCGTCGGACCACGTCGGCGCCGACGACCGGAACGCCGGTGTGGCCGACGACTGGCTCGACACCGGCTGGGACGAGCCGACGCCGCGGTCCGGCAGTACGCCAGAGAACTCGTCCGGCCGCCGCCGGGCGGAGGGTCGGGCGCAACGGGGTCGACCGAGCCGGACGGGACGAGCCGCTCGACCCGCCCCTCGGAGCACCGCTGACCGGCGCGACGGTCGCAGGCGGTCGGCGGATCCGCTCGGTGGCGTGCTGGCGGCCGGCTCCCGCGGGGTCCGTCTCCTCGGGCGGGGCGTGAGCGGCTCGCGGCAGCGCCTCGCGGGTATTCCGCTCGGCGGCCTCCTGGCGGACCGGACGGTGATCGTCCTCCTCGGCGGCCTCGGCGCGGGGCTGGTTGCGCTCTGGTCAATCGTTGGACTTCGGATCGGTTCTTTGCCGCCCGCGGTCGACCTGCGGCTCGGAGTCGAAGGCGAGACCGAGCTCTGGGGCAACCCGACGTCCCTCTGGCGGCTCCCGCTGCTGGCCACGTTCCTGGCGGCCATGGTGGTGGTCGCCGCCGCCGGCGCCGCGCGCTTCGACCGCTTCGCGCCGCGATTTGTCCTCGCGGCCGGACTGCTCGTCCAGATCCTGGTCTGGATCGCCGTCTTCGGCCTCGCGTGGTAATCGGAAAGAGGACGGGACGGCGATACTCGGGCCAGCGTGCCGGCGCCCCGGCGGCCGTCCGTCCGGCGAGTGAACGCCCGGTGGTGGCGCGGGCGCAACCGGGCGTCAGCGGGTCCGTGGCGGGCGGGAGACGATGGCCAATCTGATCACCGTCGGCCGTCTGGTCCTCCTCTTCGTTGTGGTTGGGCTCATCTACGTCGGCAATGTCCACGTGGTGGGTGCCTGCATGGTGCTGATCGGGTTCATCTTCGCGAGCGACGGGATCGACGGGTACGTCGCGAGGAAGCGCGGTTCCACCTCCCCGTTCGGCGCCGTGTTCGATATCGCCGGCGACCGGATCGTCGAGAACGTGCTCTGGGTGGTCTTCGCCGATCTCGGCGTGATCCCCGTTTGGATCCCGCTGATGGTCCTCACGCGGGGGTTCGTGGTCGACGGCCTCCGGTCGCTCTCCTACGGTGAAGGTATGACGGCGTTCGGCGACCGCAACATGATGCGCTCGCCTCTCACCCGGTGGCTGACCGCCGGTCGCTTCATGCGCGGCCTCTACGGCTACGCGAAAGCCGCGGGCTTCGTGTTCCTCACCGGCCTCGTCGCCGACCGGCTCTCCGACTCCCCGGGGACCTGGGTTGCGTCCCTGTACGACCCGCTGATCGCCCGGATCTTCGGCTGGTCCGCGGTCGGGATGGCGGTGGCGCTGACGATCGTGCGTGGGCTGCCGGTGATCGTCGACGCCTGGGACCTCGTGGTCGGTCCTGGTCGTGCCCAGGGACCGCAAACGTCGAACGGGTCGGGCGAGGTGATGCCGGGAGGTCACCCGACCCCGTCGTCCGGACGGCACCGATGACGATCGCCCCTCGGCAGCGCCAGCCGCCCGTGCCCGATCGCGGGACCGCGGTGGTCGCACGGGAGGGTGCGCATGCCGGCAATGCGGGGATCACCGCGCGGAAGTCCGCACCGCCGGCCGCCGCGTCGCTCGACCGCGGCATCGGCGCACCGACCTCGACCTCCGACGAGGCGGCCGTGACGCCGACACTTGGCGAACGCATCCGGCAGCGTCGGGCGCAGTTCCGCCGCGAAGAGCGCCGCCTGGTCCGGGAGCGACTGAGCGTGGCGATCGCGATCGCGCTGTCGTGGTTCGCGTGGTCGCTACCCGAGTCGGGACGGCGCCGGCTGACCGACTGGGCGGCGGCGGTCTACTACCGGCGGGCCCGCTCCTACCGCGAGAACGCCCACGCCAACCTGCGCCAGGTCCTCGGACCCCATGCATCCGACGCCGAGGTCGACGCCACGGCGCGACGGGCGTTCAAGGTGAGCGCGCTGAACTTCCTCGACCTGATCCTGACCCCCCGCCGACCCGACGCCGCGTTCGTCGATTCCGTCCGCGTGGTCGAGGGCTCCTGGGCCAGCCTCGACGCCGTCCTCGCCCACGGAAAGGGCGCGGTGATGGTCAGCGCCCACCTCGGGGCCTTCGACCACATCGGCCAGGCCATGCACGCCCGCGGGTACCGGATGACCACCGTTACCGGCCGGACCACGTCGCGATTCGTCTTCGACGGCGTGCAGTTTCTGCGCCGCTCGCGGGGGGCCGACATCGTTGAGGCGACCCCGTCCGGCGTCCGGCGGGCGCTCAAGTCACTCCGGCGCGGTGATCTCTGCGCGATCGTGACGGACCGCGACTTCTTCGAGAACGGGCGCCCGGTGATCTTCTTCGGGCGACCGACCACCCTGCCGCCGGGTGCCGTCCGCATCGCCCGCGACACCGGCGCCCCGCTCGTCCCGGCGTTCGCCCGCCGGGACGAGCACGGCTACGGCTTCGCGATCCATCCGCCGATCTGGGTGGAGAAGACATCGGACATCGACGCGGACATCGACCGGGGGATGGCCGCGGTCGTCGCGCAGCTGGAGCGCGCGATTAGCCGGTCGCCCGACCAGTGGGTCCTGTTCCAGCCGGTGTGGCCAGCGGGATGACGACCCCGGGGCGCGCGTTGCCCCGCCGCTCGGGTCGGGTCAGGCCACGCGAACGGACGCGGGGAGCGCTTCGTCGCCGAGGCGCTCCGCTCACCGTGGGCCGGGACCGCACGGCGTCTCCCCGCGTGGCGCCCGGGGGCAGCGCCCACAGGTCGTAGGGGGCCGCCTCGTCGATCTCCACCTCGACCAGGTCCCCAACAGGCAGTGCGCCGGGGATGAAGACCAGCCCGTCGACCTCCGGCGCATGGCGGCGGGCTCGGCCGACCGAGACCGGCTCGACCGCGCTACCCGGCTCTCCCATCTCGCCGATCGCCTCGACGAGCACCTCCAGCCGACGCCCCACCAGCGCCCGGTTCTTCCTCAGCGAGATGCCCTGCTGGAGCTCCATCAGGCGACCCCGGCGCTCTTCGGCGACGGCCGCGGGCACCGGATTGGGCAGTGTCGCCGCCGGCGTCCCCTCCTCGGGCGAGTAGGTGAAGGCCCCGACGTGGTCGAACTCCATCTCTTCGACGAACCGGAGCAGGGTCTCGAACTGCTCCTCGGTCTCGCCGGGATACCCGACGATCAAGGTCGTCCGCATCGTCAGATCCGGCAGCTTGGCCCGGGCGTGGGCCACCAGGCGCCGCGTCATCGCGACGTCGCTCGGCCTGTTCATCGAGCGGAGAACCGTCCGGTCCGCGTGCTGGATCGGCATGTCGAGGTACGGCAGCAGGACCGGATGCTCGGCCATGACGTCGACCATCCGCAGCGTCAGCGGGCTGGGGTAGATGTACAGCATCCGCAGCCACGCCAGGTCGGGAACCTGGGTCGCGACGGTCTCGAGCAGTTGCGGCAGGCCGTGCTTGAGACCAAGGTCGGCACCGAAGCGGATCGTGTCCTGCGCGACCAGCACCACCTCTCTGGTGCCGCCCGCCACGAGGTCAACGATCTCCTGGAGCACGTGCAGCGGTCGCTTGCTGACCTGCCGCCCCTTGATGCTCGGGATCGTGCAGAAGTGGCAGTTGTGGTCGCAGCCGTCGGCGATCTTCACGTAGGCCGAGGGGCCGGCGTCACGTCGCCGGAAGGTCGTCAGCATCCCCTCGCAGCCGGCGACCTGCGGCTCCTCGGCGTGGCCGAGCAGTCCCCCGACCACGTCGCCGATCCGGTACCACTCGCGGGTGCTGAGGATCCGGTCGACGCCGGCGGGGATCTCCTGGGCGTGGTCTCCGAGTGCCGGCAGACAGCCGGCGGCGATCACCACCTGATCGTCTCGCTTGCGGCGGACCAGCTCGTCGAGCACCCCGATCGACTCTGCCCGCGCCGCCCCGAGAAACCCACAGGTGTTGACGATCAGCACCTGAGCGTCGTCGGGCGTGCCACTGGCGGTCATCCCCCGCTGGCGGAGCAGGTGCTCCATCCCGTCGGAGTCGACCCGGTTTTTGGAGCACCCGAGCGTGACCAGATGAAACGTCTCGGTCTGCTTGTCCGCCTGACTGGCGTTGTCGGTCACGGGGGTACTCCTGGATGCGGCGTAGGTCCGCGTCGTCGGCCGAGACAGCTCTGCCGCCACCGGCACGGCGACTAGCGGTAGTTCGTGAACTGCAGCGCGACGGGGTAGTCGGTCGCCTTCAGCGCCTGGATGACCGCCTGGAGGTCGTCCTTGTTCTTCGCCTGCACCCGGAGAGCATCGCCCTGGATCTGGGGCGTGACCTTCTTGAACTCGTCGCGGATCCGCTTCGAGATCTGCTTCGCCAGGTCGTCGGGGATGCCCTCGCGCAGCTTGACCTGCTGGCGGACCCGACCGCCGGACGCCTGCTCCTCGGTCTGGTAGTCGAGGATCTTGAGCGAGAGCTGCCGCCGCACCAGCTTCGACTCCAGGATGTCGCGGACGGCCTGAGCGGTCATCTCGCTCTCCGTCGCGATGGTCAGGTCGTGCTCGCCGAGCGTCAGCTCTGTCTTCGAGCTCTTCAAGTCGTAGCGGGTCTCGATCTCCCGGCGCGCTTGGTCTACCGCGTTCCGGAGCTCCTGGCGGTCGAACTGCGAGACGATATCGAACGAGGCCACCGACGCCATCTGTCACCTCCGCATCGCGTCAAAACGCCTTAGTGTACCCCAGGTGCCGTGTCGGCTCGCCGTTCGGGCCATAGGGCCGCCCGGCACTAGATGGATCGACGGCGGGCGCGGCGGTGTGGCACGTCATCCGGTTGCTCCTCGCCGTCGCGGCCGCCGTGGCGCACTATTTGGCGTGTCGTGAGCGTGCGACGCGAGGAGAGCCATGGCCCACGTCGTCGAGTCTCCGTCGGGTACCGCGTCCTCCACGAGTGCGCCGTCCTTCGGCGAAGGACCGCCCCGCCAGGTTCTCTCGGGGACACCGGGCTCCACGCGCGGCGGTCGGCCGTCGCGGGGGCCGGCGCGCAGGCTGCTGGCTCGCCTGCTCGCGCTGCCGATCCTCTACAAGGTGTTGGTCGCGAACGCCGCCGTGGTGGTCATTGGCGCCGTGCTCGGCACGGCCATCACCGTCACCATCGTTCGGGCCATCCCCGACCAGAGCCTGGTCCGGCTCGGGCTGGCCTTCGTGATCGTCGGCTTCCTCAGCAGCCTGGCGGTCAACTACCTGGTCCTCAAGGCGGCGTTCCAGCCCCTGCACAGCCTTGAGCGGGCTGCCACCGCCGTGCGGCGCGGTGACCTCTCGGTGCGCGTCGAGCCGACGACCTTCGCCGACCCCCAGTTTGCTCACCTCGCGGCGGTGTTCAACGCGACCTTGGACGAGATCGCCCGGGACCGCCACGAACTCCGGGCCCTGGCCTCGCAGGTGATCAGGGCGCAGGAGCAGGAGCGCAAGCGGATCGCGCGGGAGCTCCACGACGACACGTCGCAGGTGCTCTTCGCGCAGCTGCTCCGCCTGACCGCCCTCCAGTCGTCCCCGTCGGACGAGGTGCGACGGACGGCGCGCGGGCTCGAAGAGCTCACGGTCGAAGCCCTCGAAGGCGTGCGGCGGCTGGCGCTTGAGCTCCGGCCGCCGGCTCTCGACGACCTGGGGCTCCAGGCGGCGCTCGGCGACCTGGCGCAGCGTTTCTCGGAGCAGCTGGAGCTTCCGGTCGCCTACGAGGCCCGCGGCCCCCGAGGGCGGCTGCCGGCGGAGGTCGAACTGGTCCTCTACCGCGTCGCGCAGGAGGCGCTCACCAACGTCGCGAAGCACGCCCGGGCCAGCCACGTCTGGGTCGACCTGGACCGCAGTCCCGACGACGTCACCATCTCGGTCCGCGACGACGGCCGGGGGTTCGACCACGCCGCGGCGTCGGTCAGCGACGAGCGCGGGATCGGCCTCGGCCTCTTTGGGATGGAGGAACGGGTGGCCCTCGTCGGCGGCACCTTCAAGATCTGGCAGCGCCGGGGCGGCGGCACCGAGATCTTCGCGTTCATCCCGCTCAAGGGCGCCGCGCCGTCGTCCCGCGTCATGGCGTGACGCCGCCCCCGATTCGGATCACCCGGCGAGGATTCCCATGACGCCTGCGAGCAATCGAACCGTCGAGACCCGAGCCGCCCACGAGCCGGTCCGGCTCCTGCTCGCGGACGACCACGGGGTCGTCCGCGCCGGCCTGCGGGCGCTCCTCGAAGCGCAACCCGACATGCGCGTCGTTGCCGAGGCCGCGGACGGCCCAAGCGCGGTCGAGTTGACCCGGCTCCACGTGCCGACGGTGACGATCGCCGACCTCTCGATGCCCGGCGGCGGGCTCGACACGATCCGCGAGCTGACCGCGCTGGGACTCCCGACCCGGGTGCTCGTGCTCACCGTGCACGCCGAAGAGCGCTACCTCCTCCCCGTGCTCGAGGCGGGCGGGTCGGGCTACGTCAGAAAGTCCAGCGCGCACACCGACCTGCTCGAGGCCATCCGAACAGTTGCCCGCGGCGAAGTCTTCCTCGACCCCGCGGCCACGAAGACCCTTCTGCGCGGGTATCTCGGGCGGGTGCACAGCGGCGACGAGCTCGACCTGGGCGAGGTCCTCTCGGAGCGGGAACGGGAGGTGGTCAAGCTGACGGCCGAGGGATACACGGCCCAGCAGGCGGGGGAGATCCTCTCGCTCTCGCCGAAGACGATCGAGACGTACCGCCACCGCGCGATGCAGAAGTTGGGCCTGACGAACCGCGCCGAGCTGGTTCGCTATGCATTGCGGGCCGGCATCCTGGGCGGCGACGAACTGTAGCGGCTCGCTGCCCGCCAGTTCAGGGTCTTATCCGTCTGTCAGGAAAATCCCTAACGGTGCGGAACAGATTCCCGACATCCCTGGCACCCATTCACCAACTGGTCCCGTCTTTGCCCTTGAGGTGGCTCCCGTACCATCAGCGATGAGGAGAGCAGACCGTCGCGAATCCCGCCAGCGAGGCGGGTGCGGCGGGACCGACCGGGCGACGTTGACCGGTGTTCGGGAGACAGGGCGCCTCGTCGGCGCCGTCAGGGAGAACGAGCCCACATGGCCAAGTCCGCGCCTTCGGCCACGGAGTACCGTCGAACGGCGTTCGCGGGCGGCGCACCGGCAGGGAGTGCGACCAACACCCCAACCGCGTCCAGCCGCGCGGTGCACCCCAAGTGGCTCACCGTCGAAGCTCCGGCGGTGGAGCCGCCCGCGGACCCCGAGGACACCACGCGGTTCGCCGCGTTCATGCAGCTCTTGAAGACCGCCGGCGCGCTCGACCGGGCGGCGACCGACGCGCTGGCCGACCTCGACCTGACGGCCGGTGCGTTCAGCGCGCTGCTCGAGCTCGACAAGGCTGGGCCGACCGGCGTCGCCCCGTCCGAGCTGGCGCGCCGGCTGGCGGTGGCCCGGCGCACGGCCACCCTCTACGTCGACATCCTCTCCCGGCAGGGATGGGCCGAGCGCTCCGCGCACCCGGACGACCGTCGGATGGTCCTCGCCAGGCTCACGCCCGAAGGGCTCCGGCTGCTCGACGAACTCGGCGCGGCCTACAAGCGGCGGCTCGCCGCGCTGATCTGCGACGTGACGCCGCTCCAGGCGGAGCGGATGCGCCAGCTCCTCGCGCTCATCGACACGAGCGGGGCCAAGCCCGCACCGACCGAGTGATGCAACGGCGGCCGGCACTAAGGGCCGGCCGCCGGGTTTCTCCCGTCCCGTCAGACAGTGAGCGCCTTACCGTCCCCTGGTAGGCACCCCGGCCGCCGGCCGCAATGCCCTGCTCGCGGTCGCCGGCCCAGAGCGACGCAGCACGACGATCGACAGGTCGGGGAGGTCGATCCAGCTCCCACCGTCGCAGGTCTTGCCTTCTCCACCCGTCGGCTGGGCGGTATCGACCAGGACCTCCCAGGTCGCTGGTGACTGGGGAGCGATCCGCGGCAAACGAAACGGGACCGTCTCCGGAGTCCCGTTCAGCAGCACGAGCAGCGTGTCGCCAACGATCCGGGCGCCGAACTCGTCCTGCTCGTCGATCGCGTCCCCGGCGAGGCGAAGCCCGAGCGCGTGGCCGTCGCTGGACTCCCACTCCGCGTCGGTCATCTCCTCGCCGTCCGGCCGGTACCAGGTCAGGTCCTTGACGTCGGAGCCGCGGATGCGGCGTCCCTGGAAGAACGTGCGGCGGCGGAGCACCGGCTGCTCGGCGCGGATCCGCACGAGCCGCTGGACGAACTCCAGCAGCGCATGGTCGCGTTCCTCGAGATCCCAGTCGAACCAGCTCAGCTCGTTGTCCTGGCAGTAGGCGTTGTTGTTGCCGAGCTGGGTTCGCCCGAGCTCGTCGCCGCCACAGAGCATCGGCACGCCCTGGGACAGGAACAGGGTCGCCAGCATGTTCCGCTTCTGTCGGTCGCGGCGGGCGAGGATCACCGGGTCGTCGGTCGGCCCCTCGACGCCGTAGTTCGCCGACAGGTTGTCGTCGGAGCCGTCCCGGTTCTGCTCGCCGTTGGCCTCGTTGTGCTTGCCCGCGTAGGAGACCAGGTCCTCGAGGGTGAAGCCGTCGTGGGCGATCACGAAGTTGATGCTGGCGTAGGGGCGGCGGCCATCGCTCTGGTAGAGATCCGACGACCCCGTCAGCCGGTAGCCCATCTCGGCGACCGGCCGCCGGTCGCCCCGCCAGAACGACCGCACGGTGTCGCGGTACTTGCCGTTCCACTCCGTCCACAGGACCGGAAAATTCCCGACCTGATAGCCGCCCTCGCCGATGTCCCACGGCTCGGCGATCAGCTTGACCTGGGACAGCACCGGGTCCTGGTGGATGATGTCGAAGAACGCGGAGAGGCGATCGACGTCGTACAGCTCGCGGGCGAGCGCCGACGCCAGGTCGAACCGGAACCCGTCGACGTGCATCTCGAGGACCCAGTAGCGCAGCGAGTCCATGATCAGCTGCAGCACCTGGGGGTGCCGGACGTTCATCGTGTTGCCGGTGCCGGTGAAGTCCATGTAGTAGCGCGGCTGCGCCTCGACCAACCGGTAGTAGACCGCGTTGTCGATCCCGCGGAACGACAGCGTCGGGCCGAGGTGGTTGCCCTCGGCCGTGTGGTTGTAGACCACGTCGAGGATCACCTCGATGCCGGCGGCGTGGAGGGACCGCACCATGGCCTTGAACTCGGCGACCTGCTGCCCCTGCTGGCCACTGCTCGAGTACCGCGCCTCGGGCGCGAAGTAGCCGATCGTGTTGTAACCCCAGTAGTTGCGCAGCCCCTTCCTGACCAGGAACCCGTCGTCCAGAAAAGCGTGGACCGGCAACAATTCGACGGCGGTCACGCCCAGGCGTCTGAAGTGCTCGATCGAGACCCGATGGCCGATCCCGGCGTAGCTCCCACGGACCTCGGCGGGGATGTCCGGGTGGCGGGCGGTGAAGCCCTTCGTGTGCACCTCGTAGATGACCGACTTGTGCCAGGGCACGCGCGGGGCGCGGTCGGCTTCCCAGTCGAAGAACGGGTCGGCGACCACGGCCTTCGGCACCGCCCCCGCGTCGTCCTGGGCGTCGCGGCTGAGGTCGCCGGCCGGGTCACCCAGGGCGTACCCGAAGACCGGCGCCGACCAGTCGACCGTTCCCTCGATGGCCTTCGCGTACGGGTCGATCAGCAGTTTGCTGGGATTGAACCGGTGGCCCTGCTCCGGGGCATAGGGACCGCTCACCCGATATCCGTAGACCTGTCCAGGGCGGACGCCCGGCAGATAGCCATGCCAGACGTGCGCGGTCTGCTCGCGGAGGCGGATGCAATTCGATTCCCGGGTGGATGTGGCGGAATCATAGAGGCAGAGGTCGACCCGCGTCGCGTTCTCGGAGAAGAGCGCGAAGTTGGTGCCCTGGCCGTCCCAGGTGGCCCCGAGTGGATACGGCTTTCCGGGCCAGAGCTTGAGGCGACGACGGGCGCCGCGGGTGGTGCTGCTCACGAGTTCTCCATGCCACACGGGCCGGCGAGGGCGCCGGCCCGATCGTCTCGTGGTTCAGGGCGATTCAGCGGGACGCGTCACGGCCGCCAACGGGGTGGCGGCCGACTGACCGGTCCACGAGAGCGCGCTCGGGTCGGGAGTGCGGCGGGTTCTTTGCTGCCTCCGCGCCCGGATGCTAACCCGGCGAGTCCGCCCGTTGCCTGGCGGACTCCCCACCGTCCGAAAGGTTATCGGGCATCTCGTCGAGCAGATTGACCGAGATCAGCTCAAAGAGTTCCGCGGTGCGGCCGTGCGCCTCCTGGACCTGGGCGACCGCCGAGGCCGCGTCCGGCGCGTCTATGTGGTCGGTCCGTTCTTCGCCGCCGACCTGGTAGGTCACGTCGTACCGCATGGGCGCCTTCCTCCGGGTCGACTGGTCCGGCCGGATTCGACCGAAGCGTCATGAACTGGGGGGCCGGAACGACGAATCGGGGCCGAACAGGTTCGGTCCTCACGGCGCCACTCTTGGTCCGCCGCTCCCGGCCCGCCCATTCCCGCACGAAGGACGCCACGGCCGCCGGCGACTAGGGTCGATCGATCGCGGTCCGTCGTCTCACCGCGATCGCTTAGCCGCTGCCGCCGGCCGACTCGAGCGCCGAGACCGCGGCCTCCAGCCGGGCCGCGCCCTCCTCGAAGACCGGAACGGCCGTCGCCACCTGGCCGAAGTCGAACCGTGCCAACCCCTCCCTCGAGGCGCGCATCGCGCGCGTGGCCAGGCCCGCCCCCTCCCGAAAAGCGCGGTGCGCGGCCTCGAACCGGCCCGGCACCCCATTCGACTCTGCGTAGTCGACGAGCTCGGCGATCAGGACGGTCAGCGACTCGCCGTGTGCCTGGATCTCCGGGAGGTCGCGGCTCCGGGTGGCGCCGAGGTCGGCCAGAAAGCGGGCCTCGGCGGCCATGGACCGCAGTCGCGGCGCCGCATAGGCGTAGTAGCCGCGCTCCTCGGACGTCAGCGTGTCGGCCACGGGCACCGGCGTGCCCGGGTCCACGTCGTCGACCGACAACCACCCGCCTCGCCAGGCGCCCAGCAGGAGGAGACCAAGCAACGCGCCCGCAACTACCGCGATGCGGCGCACGGCGCCGCGTCGGGGAGTCACGGAGCGACGCGGTCCGAGACGCCCCGCCCGGCCCGCCCTCGGTCGCGCCAACCGGCAAGGGTTGGGCCAGTCCGCCGGGCGAGCGAGTGACCTCCGACGCGCAGGCGGGCTACGATCACGGCGCCGGGGTCGCGACGGGGACGTCTGCCGGGGTCGGCACCGGAACCTCGGTGGCGGGGGCCGTGGGTACCGGAGCCTCCGTGGGGGCCGGAGCCTCCGTGGGGGCCGGAGCCTCCGTGGCGGGAGCCTCCGTCGGCTCGTCGACCGCGGTGGGTGGCGCGGTTTCCGTCGGCACGACCGGCTCCGTCTCGGGGGTCGGCGGTGCCGTGGCGGTCGGATTCGGTACCTCCGGCTCATCGGTCGGCACAGCCGTCGGTGCCGCGGTCTCCGACGCCGGCATGTCGGTCGGCTCCACCGTTGACGTCGGTTCAGCCTCCTCCGCGTCGGCGACCGGTGACTCCGTGGTCGTCAACTCGACCAGCACGCCGAGCCCATCGGAACCTGAACTCAGCGTCGCGAACCCCTCGACGCCGGAGTCGTCGCGCTGGAGCAACGCCACCCGAAGCGTCGGGCCGAGGACCGGTCCGCCGATCTCGCCGCAGGCGACGACCCTTTCGCCCCCGTCGCGCCCGTCGCCGTCCTCGGTGACGACCACCGAGTGGGCCCGCGCGAGCAGTTCCGCATGGGTCACATCGATATCCGCGGCGACTGTCGCGACCGGCCGCACCGCGGTCGCGTCCGCGTCCTGGGCGGCGGCACTGGTCCGCGCCGTGGGCGTGCGGCGACCCTCCTGGGGACGCTCGACCTCCCCGATGTCGTGGGCAGCCTCACCGGCCAACCCGCTGCAGACGCCGCGGCGGATGGAGGCTAAGAGCGGAGTCGCCTCGACATCATCGCTCGCCCGACCGGCCGCGCCGTCCTGCGGCTCGGGCCTTCGGACGACCTGCACGGTGACGTCGGTCCGGTCGCCGTCCTCCTCGAGCGTGGCCAGCGCCTGGACGGTCGACCGGTCGCTGGTTCCGAGGCCGACGCGGACGACCCCGTCGACCGGCCTACCGCCAATGGCGCCGCAGGCGGCCGAGGCACCATCCGGAAGCTCGCTGAGTCCGGCCGCTTCCAGGTCGATGACGAGGTCGCCGGCGAGGAGATCAGCGAGCGGCGCGTCGACGGTGGTCCGGCTGACCTCTACCGGCAGCGCGAAGGGAACCCCGGCGGCCGAGGCCGCGCGGTCGTCGTCCGGGCTCGCTCCCGTGCCCGGGGTTTCGGAGGGATCGGCGAAGTCGATACGGAAGGTGTTCACCGCGACGTCCGCGGCGACATCGCCGAGCGGGAAGACCGGCACCCCGATCTCGGCGCAGGGCCCTTCCCGGATCGCGGCCGGGAGGGTCGCGAGGACCTCGAAGCGCACGGTCGCCGGATCGGTGCCGGGCACCGGCGTGTCGTCCGCATCCACTGCCACGAGCCGGACGGTGTGCTCACCGGGCGCGAGGTCCGGGACCACGATCGGCTGCCCCGCTCCGAACACGATGTCGTCGCCCGACAGCTCGCCGGGGTCAGTCTCATCCTCCTCGCCGTCGACGATGAGGGCGACCCGGCCCGCGCCGTCTCGCCCGACCGGAACCGTGTAGCCGACGGCCACGTTCGGCCCCGGCACGGATTCGCCGTCACGGGGAAAGGTGATCTCCGGGTCCACCGTGGCGGTCTGGGCCGAGACCCGACCGGGCGCGGTCGGCGTGGCGGCCGCAGGCCAGGGCACGGCCGCGACGCAGGCGATCATCGCCAGGAGCAGCCCGAGCCGCGCGCCGCGTCGACAGCTAAGCGTAACCACGTCGAGTCACCTCAGTCCCAGGACCGGCTTCAGCCGGCCCGCTCTGCGGCCCTCGCCGCCGTTCCTGAGCGAATCCTAGCACCGGGGGGTCGGTCGGCATCCGGATTGCGACCCACGCACGGGAACTCAGACTGCAGCGTTCGACCGACGCCCAGCCCGCCGACGGGGCCACCTGGCACGCGTCCGGTGGCCAGATCGACCAAGGAGAGCCCGCCCGTGACCGCCGCCACGGCCGCCGTCCCACGCGCAACCGACGCGAAGGACCCGTCGCCCCCCCCGAGTAGCATCATCATCGAGCGCGTCGCGCCCGAGCTCGACGGCGGCCGTTACCCGGTCAAGCGGGAGGTCGGCGACGTCCTGGAGGTCTCGGCCGACATCTTCCGCGAGGGCCACGACCACCTGGCGGCGGTCGTCCGCTACCGCCGCTGGGACGAGACGGCGTGGTCCGAAGCGGAGATGCGCCACGTCGACAACGACCGCTGGGCGGCGTCGATTCCCCTCCCCGCGAACACCCGCTACTGCTACACGATTCAGGCGTTCCCCGACCGGTTCGACACCTGGCGCGACGAGCTGCAGAAGAAGGTCGCGGCCGGCCTCGATGTCGCCAGCGAGGTGCTCGAGGGCGCCGCGATCGTGGAGCAGACGGCGCGCGAAGCGCGCGACGACGATCGACCGGCGCTCGAGCGCGCGGCGGTCGCGGCACGCGCCAGCGGCGATCAGGCCGAGGCCGTCGCGATCCTGCTCGACCCCGCGCTGAACGACGCGATGCGCCGGAACCGGCTCCGCGAGGGCAGCGTGACCTACGATCGGGAGCTCGACGTCATCGTGGACCGGGTGAGAGCTCGGTACGCGGCCTGGTACGAGCTCTTTCCGCGTTCCACGGGGACCGTGCCCGGCCAGAGCGGCACGTTCCGGGACGTGATCGGCCGCCTGCCGGCGATCGCCGAGATGGGGTTCGACGTCCTCTACTTCACGCCGATCCACCCGATCGGCCGCACCAACCGCAAGGGCAAGAACAACTCGACCGTCTCAGGTCCGGACGACCCGGGCGTGCCGTACGCGATTGGCAGCGAGCTGGGCGGCCACGACGCCATCGAACCGTCGCTGGGCACCGAGGAAGACTTCCGCGCGCTCGTCCAGGCGGCTCGGGACTTCGGCCTCGAGATCGCGCTCGACCTGGCGATCCAGTGTTCTCCGGACCACCCCTGGGCGAAGGCGCACCCGTCCTGGTTCAACATCCGGCCGGACGGCACGATCAAGTACGCCGAGAACCCGCCCAAGAAGTACGAGGACATCTACCCCATCAAGTTCCAGAACCCCGACTGGCGGGCGCTCTGGGACGAGCTGAAGCGGATCGTGCTCTTCTGGGTCGGGCAGGGGGTGACCAGCTTTCGCGTCGACAACCCGCACACCAAGCCGACGGTCTTCTGGGAGTGGCTGATCACCGAGGTCCACCGCGAGCACCCGGAGGTCGTCTTCCTCTCCGAGGCGTTCACCCGGCCAAAGGTGATGAAGGCGCTGGCGAAGGTTGGGTTCGCCCAGTCCTACACCTACTTCACCTGGCGCAACTTCAAGCGGGAGATCACCGAGTATCTCGAGGAGCTGACGCAGAGCGAGGCCAAGGAGTACCTGCGCGGCAACTTCTTCGCCAACACGCACGACATCCTGCCGTACATCCTGCAGGAGGGGGGGCGCCCCGCCTTCAAGATGCGGCTCGCCCTCGCCGCGACGCTCTCGAGCGTCTACGGCATCTACAGCGGCTACGAGCTCTGCGAGAACACCCCCGTGCCGGGCAAGGAGGAGTACCTCAACTCGGAGAAGTACGAGCTCAAGGTCTGGGACTGGGACCGGCCGGGGAACATCATCGACTACGTCTCGGCGATCAACCGGATGCGCCGTGAGCACCCCGCTCTCCAGGAGTACGACAACCTTCGCTTCTTCGGCGCCGACGACGATAATGTCCTCTGCTATGGCAAGGCGACGCCCGACCACGACGACATCGTCGTGGCGGCGGTCAACCTGGACCCGTTCCAACCCCACGAGTCGACCATCCAGGTGCCGATCCACGAGTGGGGTATCGCCCCGGACGAGCAGTACCGGGCGACCGATCTCCTGACGGGGGAGCAGTTCATCTGGACGGGAGGCACGCAGCGGGTCCGGCTCGGGCCGGAGGAGGAGCCGGCCGTCTTCTTCGGCATCCAGCGCTGGGCACGCGTCGACTTCGCCGAGCCGTGCTATTGACCGCGATCCGGCGGCGACGCTGATCTGGCGCCGCCGCCGGACAGCGGCCCTGCCCGGAGTCGGTCGGGCCACCGATACTTGATCCCGAGGCGGTGACACGGACGCCTCACCTGAGACGCAGCCAGGGCTCATGTGCCCGCGAGGAGAGAGTCGCCGCGATGCTGAACCGCGACGATACCTGGTTCAAGGACGCGATCATCTACCAGATCCCGACGAAGTCCTTCTACGACTCCTCCGGCGACGGCATGGGCGATTTCCGTGGTCTGATCGAGAAACTCGACCACATCCGGGACCTGGGCGCCGACTGCATCTGGATCATGCCGATGTACCCGTCGCCCCTCAACGACGATGGCTATGACATCTCCGATTTCACCTCGATCCACCCCGACTTCGGGAACGTCGAGGACTTCCGGGAGCTGCTCGACGCCGCGCACAGCCGGGGCATCCGGGTCATCGCCGACCTGGTCATGAACCACACCAGCGACCAGCACCCCTGGTTTCAGGAAGCCCGCAGCGACCCCTCCTCGCCGAAGCACGACTACTACGTCTGGAGCGACGACCCCGGCCGCTACGCGGGTGCGCGGATCATCTTCACCGACACCGAGGTCTCCAACTGGTCCTACGACATGGTCGCGAAGAAGCTGTACTGGCACCGCTTCTTCAGCCACCAGCCGGACCTCAACTACGACAACCCGGCGGTCTGGCGCGAGATGCTGGACGTCGCCCGGTTCTGGCTCAATCTCGGGCTCGACGGCTTCCGCTGCGACGCCGTGCCCTACCTCTACGAGCGCGAGGGCACCAACTGCGAGAATCTGCCGGAGACGCACGGCTTCCTTCGGGAGGTCCGTCGCATGATCGACGAGGAGTTCCCCGGCACGGTGCTCCTCTGCGAGGCCAACCAGTGGCCGAGCGACGTGGTCGAGTACTTCGGCACCGTCGACGACCCCGAGTTCCACATGGCGTTCCACTTCCCCCTGATGCCGCGGATGTTCATGGCCATGCGGCGGGAGATCCGGACGCCGATCGTCGAGATCATGGGCCAGACCCCGGAGATCCTCGACTCCTGCCAGTGGGCGATCTTTCTCCGCAACCACGATGAACTCACGCTCGAGATGGTCACCGACGCTGAGCGGGACTACATGTACTACGAGTACGCCAAAGACCCGCGGATGAAGATCAACGTCGGGATCCGGCGTCGCCTCGCCCCGCTGCTCGACAACGGCCGCCGCCAGATCGAGCTGATGAACTCCCTGCTGCTGTCCATGCCGGGCACCCCGGTCGTCTATTACGGCGACGAGATCGGGATGGGCGACAACATCTACCTCGGCGACCGCAACGGGGTCCGCACGCCGATGCAGTGGAGCGGCGACCGCAACGCCGGGTTCTCCCGGGCGGACTGGGCGCGCCTCTACTCGCCGGTGATCATGGACCCTGTCTACGGCTACGCCGCGGTCAACGTCGAGGCGCAGAGCCGGACACCCACGTCGCTGCTGAACTGGACGAAGCGGCTGATCGCGGTCCGCAAGCGGTACCGGGCGTTCGGTCGCGGCAGCCTGGAGTTCCTCCACCCCGAGAACCTCAAGGTCCTCCCCTACGTCCGTCGCTGGGGGGACGAGATCATCCTCTGCGTCGTCAATCTCTCCCGCTTCGTACAGTGCGCCGAGCTCGACCTCAGCCAGTACCGCGGCTACCAGCCGGTGGAGCTCATCGGGGAGACCCACTTCCCGCCGATCGGCGACCTACCGTACTTCCTCACGCTCGGTCCCCACTCCTTCTACTGGTTCCGCCTCCAGCCGCTCGCCGACGAGTCCCACGGGTGATCGCCCGGGACGCGCACCGACCGCCACGCATCGAGACCGACGGGCCGCTGGACCACGCGCGACTCCCCGCCTTGCTGGGTGAGGCCATCGCCGCGGGCGGCCCGGCGTTCCTGCCGGCCCAGCGGTGGTTCGGGGACAAGGACCGGCGGATCGATCGCGTCGGCGCCGGCGACATCGCCGTCGTCGCGGTCGGTCCGGACGTATACGCGCTGGTCGTCGCCGCCGTTCACTTCATCGACGGCACGACGGCAACGTACTTTCTGCCGCTGGTCGTCACCCTGGAACCGCTGCCCGACGAGCAGACCCTCGCGGTCCTCGCGGTCGACGGCGACGCCTGGCGCGCCGTCGACGCCCTGCTGCTCTCCCGGTTCCGCGATTGGCTGCTGGCGCGCATCGCTGACGGGGCCCCGATCGAGAGTCAATCGAGCGTCTTCGTCTTTGGGACGGGCAGCGAGCTCGGGACGTACCTCGCCGCGGCGCGCACGGGTACGTCCCGCGTGGTCGCCGGAGAGCAGAGCAACACCTCGGTCATCTACGGCGACGCCGCCATCCTCAAGGTCTTCCGGCGCTTGCAACCAGGTCTCAACCCGGACGTCGAGATCGGCCGCGTCCTCACCGAACGGACCGGCTTCCGGCACGTGCCCCCGCTGCTGGCCACCGCCGAGTACCGGATCGGCGGCGCGGCGGACACGCCGGGGGACTCGATCGCGATGCTCCAGGCATTCGTGCCGAGTCGTGGCGACGCCTGGGAAGCGACCCTGTCCCTGCTCGATCGCGTCGTTCGCGACGGTCTCGACCGGGTCGACGACCCGTGGGAGCAGGACGCCGCGACGCTCGGGCGTCGGACCGGGCAACTCCATGTTGCCCTCGCCGGTTTTACCGACGACCCGGCCTTCTCCCCGGATGAGGTCACGGCCGAGGACACGGAGGAGTGGGTCGCGCGGACCGTGGGCGCCGCCGAGCGACAGGCCGGCGCGCTTGCGGGTCTCCAGGGACGTCTCCCTGCCGCCAGCGCCGCCGCGATCGAGCGCCTGCAGCTAGACGCCGCGACCGTTGGACGGCGCGTCGCCGGCTACCGCGGGCTCGTGGGGACGGCGAAGATCCGGGTCCATGGGGACTTCCACCTCGGCCAGGTGCTGCGGACGCTCGACGGCGACGTGGTGCTGCTTGACTTCGAAGGCGAGCCGGCACGGCCGGTGGACCAGCGGCGACGGAAGCTGCCGCCCCTCGTCGACGCCGCCGGTCTGCTCCGCTCCTTCCGCTACGCCCGGGCGGCCGCGCTGAGAGCGATTCCCGCCGAGGTCATCGACCAGGGGGCCGAGCGCCTCGCGGAGTGGGAGCGGCGCGTCCGCATGGCCTTTCTTGACGCATACCGTGCCGAAGTGGCGCTCAGTCCGGTCCGCCTCGTCCCCGACGACCGGGCGGCGTTTGACGCCGCCCTCTTCGCCTGGGAGTTCGACAAGGCGGTCTACGAGCTCGGCTACGAGATGAGTAACCGACCCGACTGGCTCGACATCCCGATCGCCACGCTCGTCGAAGAGACGGTCGTCGGCTGAGTTCTCGACCGATGCCTTTGGTCGCCATGCAGCCGAGAGATCCCATACGCACGCGTATCGGCCGTTCGGGCCCCGGCTCGGACGGAGCGCTGCCAACGTCCGAGATCCGGGAGATGCCTGCGGCTCCGCGCGGCCAGTCGCCAGCCGGCTCGAGCCAGGCTCATCCCTGAGCGCTGGGCCCGCCCCACATTGGTCCAGGGACGGTCGGATCCTGGGCACCCTCACGAAGGTCACGAAGTCCGCAGCATGCCGTCTGGTGGATACCGGAAAGCTCGCGAGAGGCGGCCCTGGCCGGCCAGCCGGACGAGCAGGAGTGTCCGTCGCAGCGAGCGCGGCGAAGCAATGAGTCGCCCCTCCCCAGCGGGCGGCCCGGCGCTACCCCGTGGCGGCCGCCACACTGGCGCCGCCCGGCAGCGATGCGTCGCCCTGGCGGGCGACGAACACCCGGTAGTCGACGTTCGGGAAGGGGTTGTCGCGCTCCCGTAGCCCTTCAAGCAGCCGCCGACCGGCCTCGTCGAGCGGGCCGTCGGCCTCGGCGAGGTCGGCGAGCTGGTTGAAGCGGTCGCAGTGTTCGGTGAACCGCTGCGAGGCGTACTCCTTGGCCTGGCCGGTGGTGACCAGGAAGGGCCAGTCGCTGCTCTGCAGGAGGAGCAGCTCGCGCGCCACCTGGTTGAGGAGGTCGCGGCGCTCGCCGTCGGCGTCGGGGTAGCGGGCGGCGAGGGCCTCCATCCGCGTCTCGGCCGCGTGGATCGGCGGCCACATCCACTGCGTATCCACGTTGAGCCAGGTGAAGTGGCTCCCGCCCGCTCCCCAGCTCCCTTCCGGGAGCACCATCACCCGCTGCGGCGCATGCTCTTCGATGATCCGGGAGGCGGTCGTCAGCTCGACGCTGCTGCTCTTCGCGAGCCCGCGGAGGACGCCCTTGAGCCAGTCGACCCCCTCGAACCACCAGTGCCCGAAGAGCTCCGTGTCGTAGTTGGACGCGATCACGCCGAACTGTCCGTTGTTCTCGCGGCTGTACTCGACGAGCAGCTCCTCGACGAGGGCGACGTAGTGCGCCGCGTGCTCGCTGGTCCGGGCCAGCGCGACCCCGGGGTCGTAGGTGGGCTTGTCCCCGAGGTCCACTCCTGGTCCGCCGATCCGCCAGTACTGCATCCCGGAGACGCCGTCCTTGCGGTGGAACTCCCGGTACGCCGCGTCGCCGGGGTAGCCGAACGAACCGGACCAGACCTGCTGCCCGGTTCGGTTGTTGCGGCCGAGCACCGCCACCTCGCCGGGCGCGTCGCCGACCCAGTACGGCTGGAAGGTCGTGCCGGGCTCGGCCTGCTCTTCCGGCGCCAGCGCCACGGCGTACCGGCGGGGCACGCCGCCGTAGGGACCGATCGCCTCCCCCGCGGCCTTGCCGACGGGCCGCCCGCCTTCGACGGTGTGGGTCTCGCTGAAGAAGACGCGAATCCCCTGCGCGGCCAGGTATTCCTCGAGGCCGGGGCGTCGCACGCTCGGGCCCTGCTGTCCCTCGAGGATCGCCGGACGATAAGCGCACTCCGGCAGCCAGATCGCGGTCGGGCGACGCCCAAACCGGCGCACGTAGGCGTCGACCCCGGTCTGGATCTGACCGAAGACTGACGAGTCGCGGGAGAGCAGAGGCAGGTAGCCGTGGGTGGCCGCACAGGTCGAGATCTCGATCCGGCCCTTGTCCTGGAGCGCCTTGAACGCCCCAATCAGGTCGCCGCCGAACCGGTCGTTGAAGCTCGTCAGGTTCCGGGCGTACCAGTGGTGATAGAAGCGGGCCAGGTCGCGCATCGTGGCGTCACCGGCCTGCTCGAACCGGCCGACATCGTTCGACGCCCAGGCCGCCCGCTCCGCGGCGTAGTGGACGAAGTGGTCGGCGATCAGCGGGTCCGCTAGCTGCTCACCGAGAATCGGCGTGATCCCCACCGTCAGCTGGTACGGAACGCCCTCCTCGTCCAGGTCGTAGAGCGCCTCGAGCAGCGGCAGGTAGGTCTCCGCGATGGCCTCGTGCAGCCACTCCTCGCCGTGCGGCCACATGCCGGCCTGGCGGGCGTACGGCAGGTGACTGTGCAGGACAAAGGTGAACCCGCCGATCTTGCTCACCGTCTCTCTCCCTCGGACAACGTTGCGGATGCCGTGCGCACAGTACACCGGCGGCGATCGCCCCTCGCGGGCCACCAGGTCGGACGCTGCCTCCCGATCCGAGGGGAACGCGGCGACCGACCGCTCCTCAGCGGCGCATGATGCGGCATCGTCTACGCGACTGCCACCGCCACCCCGGGACGGCTGGCCCGGATGCACCTTCACGTGCTTCGAGTCGACGCCTCCGTCAGTGGAGGGCGTGGACCGCGTCGGGAACCGTGTAGTCGTACGGGTTGTACCCCTTCTCCCGGTCGGGGCGGGAACGGCGACCATAGACGCCCGCGAGGTCGCCGAGCCCGGCGGCGAGCCCATCGTGGAGCTGGTGCGGCAAGAACCGCCAGGTCCAGTTGCCGGACGGATGCCCGGGCGTATTCATCCGCGCCTCGTCGCCCAGGCGCATCACATCCTGGAGGGCAACGATCGCGGTGCTCGCGGTCGACGCCAGCGCGACGCGAATCAGGTCCCAGGCGATGTCGCTGCCGTCGCGACCCAGGTAGCGCTGGACCGAGGCGCGCTCAGCCTCACCCCGGCTGTGGAACCACCCGATCGTGGTCTGGTTGTCGTGGGTCGCGGTGTAGACGACGTCATTCTTCCCGTAGTTGTGGGGAAGGTAGGGGTTGTCCGGGTCGTCCTCGAAGGCAAACTGGAGGACCTTCATCCCGGGGAAGCCGAGTTCGTCCCGCAGGGCGGTCACGTCCGACGTGATCACCCCGAGGTCCTCGATGATGAACGGGATATCGCCGACCTCCGCCCGGATCGCCGCGAAGATCTCCGCCCCCGGCCCGGCCTCCCAGTGCCCTCCAGCAGCGGTCTCGTCGCCGGCGGGGACGACCCAGGCCGCGGCGAAGCCCCGGAAATGGTCGATGCGAACGATGTCGACCGTGGCGAGCATGGCGCGGATCCGGGCCACCCACCACGCATAGCCCGTCGCGGCGTTGGCGGGCCAGTCGTAGACGGGGTTCCCCCACAGTTGCCCCGTCGCCGAGAACGGATCGGGCGGCACGCCCGCCACCACGCTGGGATTCCCGTCGGCGTCGAGCCGGAACAGGTCCCGGTGTGCCCAGGTGTCGGCGCTGTCGTGGGCGACGAAGATCGGGATGTCTCCGACGATCTGGACGCCCCGATCGTTGGCGTACCGCTTCAACTCGCCCCACTGGCGGCGAAACTGGAACTGCACGAACTGGTGGTACCGGATGTCGGCCTTCGAGCGCTGCCGCCAGGTCTCCACCGCGGCGGGCTCGCGCCGCCGGATGTCGGCCTGCCACGCGGTCCAGGCGGCTCCGCTGTGCGCCTCCTTGACCGCCATGAACAGCGCGTAGTCGTCGAGCCACGCGGCTTCGGCACGGCAGAACGCTTCGAACTCGGGACGCTGAGCGGCGCCGGCACCGGCACGAAAGCGGTCGTAGGCGCGCCGGAGCATCGGCAACTTGAAGTCGATGACCCGACCGTACTCCACCTCCCAATCGTGGAAGTCCGGAGCCCCGGCGAGGTCGCCCTCGTCGAGCAGACCGTCTCCGGCCAGCCAGTCGAGCGAGACGAGGAGGGGATTGCCGGCGAACGCCGACGGAGACGCGTACGGTGAGTCACCGAAGCCGGTCGGCCCCAGCGGCATTACCTGCCACAGGCGCTGCCCAGCCAGGGAGAGCCAGTCGACAAAGCGGAACGCCGCCGGACCGATGTCGCCGATCCCGTGCCGGCCGGGGAACGACGTGGGGTGCGCGAGGACTCCGCTGGCCCGTTCGAGTGGCATCTACCCGGCTCCGATCGCCCGCCCAGCCGATCCGCGCGGCCGCCGACCTGGGCCGAGCCCGGCTGCACGGCCTTCACCGCATGGCCCGGACCACGTTGCTGGACGCCCGTAGGCACGGGTTCTCAGCAGGTCCGCGTCGTTGCCCCGAGCATCGCCCGACCTTCGGTCTCGATCGCCTGACGCGCTCCCATCGAGCGCCCTACTCATCGAGGGTGTTGACCCGGCCCGCGTACGCTCTCGGAGCGAGTCCACTGCGTCGTTGCGAAGGCGTTCGCCGCGCCGAATGTCGCGGTCTTCGGTGCCCGTTGCGACCGTGACCGGCGGTAGGCAGGCAACAGCACGAGTAGGACCGTAGGACCGCGTGACTCCCGCGGTTCGTCGTCGGTAACGCCGATCCAGGCGTGCTCGGACGACGTGGGGATCCAGTCGGCCACCGGCGAGGCTCGCGGCGTTTCTCGGGTGGCCAAAAGTACCGACCGTCCGGAGGAACGGTCGCTCGTGAGTCGGTCGCCGTTATCGAGACACCCGTGGACCGGCGACGAATTCAGTGTGGCCCTCACAGATAAAGATGGGGAGGCCAGCGACGCGGGGTCGAGACCGCCATCGCCCCCGCGAATGCTGGCCCCGCCGTCAGCGAGGTGTCCGTCCCAGAAGCCGGTTCGTCACTCGCGCCAGCGTAGAAGGGGTGGCTGGGGAATGGTGAAGGGTGGGGCCCGGAATGCGAGAGGAGGCCAACGGTCGGTCTGCGGTGGGCAGGTGAACGCCGCTGGACGGATCGCCGACGCCTGGCCTCTAAGAGCCGGACACCGCGTTGCGCATCACCCTCGGAACGAGGCAGCCATCCAAGCCATCCACACCTCGGTCCAACTCGTTGGAGTCGTCTCGGCGTTCGTGCGTGACGCGGTCCTTGGGAAGAAAATTCGGCCGGAGTCGCGTCGGCGAGGCTACGGCTCCTCCAGGCTGTCACGGAGGATGTCCATGTGCTCGAGCGCGAGACCGGTCCCCACTGCGACGCAGGAGAGCGGATCGTCGGCCACGTAGCACGGGACCCCGGTGACCTCCATCAGCAGGTCGGGGAGCGCCCGCAGCATCGCCCCGCCGCCCGTGAGGATCATGCCCTTGTCGATGATGTCGGAGGACAACTCAGGTGGGGTCTCCTCGAGCACCGCCCGGACCGCCCCGATGATCGCCTCGAGCGGTTCGGTGATCGCGTCGGTGATCTCGTTGGCGTGGACCTGGATGGTGCGCGGGAGACCGGCGACCTCGTCGCGCCCCCGCACCTCCATCGCCACGTCCTCCTCGACCGGCATCGCGCTGCCGATCGCGATCTTGACCTCCTCGGCGGTCCGCTCGCCGATCCGCAGGTTGTACTTGCGCTTGATGTGGTTGCTGATCGCCTCGTCGAATCGGTTCCCGCCGACGCGCAACGACCGGGCGACCACGATCCCGTTCAACGAGATCACCGCGACCTCGGTGGTGCCACCGCCGATATCGATGATCATGTTCCCGGACGGGTCGGCGACGGGAACGCGGGCGCCGATCGCGGCCGCGAGCGGCTCACTGATCAGGTAGGCCCGGCGGGCGCCGGCATTGAGGGCGGCGTCGCGGACCGCTCGCCGCTCGACGCCGGTGACGCCGGCCGGGACGCAGATCATGACCTCGGGACGAACCAGGGAGAACCGGCCACAGCTCTTATTGATGAAGTACTTGAGCATCTCCTGGGTCACAACGTAGTCGGCGATCACCCCGTCCCGCATCGGACGGACGACTTCGATGGTCTCGCGCGGCTCGCGACCGAGCATGTTGCGGGCCTCGAGGCCCACCGCCTTGACCTTGCCGTCCTTTGCCGAGATGGCCACCACGGACGGTTCGTTGATGACGATGCCCCGCCCGCGGAGGAACACGAGGACATTGGCCGTCCCCAGGTCGATGCCGATCTGCTTGGGCACGCGGGTGTGCTCCGATGGTGAGACCTGGAAACCTGCCGGTGAGGCGGCGGTCGCGGGGATCCGCCAGGGCGACTGGCGGGACGCACGCCCAAGCCTGGCCTCGTACGTGGCGCGGTCGCGGAGTGTACCATAGCCGGTCGGGCTCTCCCCTCGGACGGGGCTTGGCCGGCCCGGAGGCATACCCAGCGGCGGGAGAGCCGCGCGGGGCGAGGACCAGATGGCCGATCAGCAGGCTCGGGGCGAATCGGGGCCGGCGCCCTCCCCCGGTGGCACGGACGACGTCGGTCACCAGCGCCGGGAATCGCCGCCGGGAGGACAGGCCGGCGCGCGCGGAGGCCGTCGACGTGGCGGGCGCGGGACCGGACCGCCCGGGTCGAACGCCCCTCCGGCGGGTCGGCGGACGTCCTCTCCCGACGCGTCCACCCAGAGCCAAACCGGACCAGACAGCGAGGGTCGGCGGCGGCGATCCAACCCTGGCCGACAGGCCTATGCGTTCGGCGACGAGGTCGAGCGGTCGTTCTGCGACCAGGCACAGCCAGGGTTCGCCGTGACGTTCCCCGTGACGACCCGGACGGACTCCGCCACCCGCCGAGTCGGCGTCGTCGACCAGCGGCCGGGCGGCATCCTCTACTGCGACGGCGCGCACCCGGGACCACACCGATGGCCGAGCGGCGACGACGTCGTCGCGACGCCTCCCCTGGAGGACGGCGGTGCTCCCGAGGACTCTGGACGCGAGGACGCTGCCGGCCAGGGCGCTGACGTCCCTGGCCCAGAGTCGTAGCGTCGCGGAGATCGGCGAGAGGAATCGCGGGCGGCGCCGCCCAGCGCGCGACGCCGTTCGGATCAACCACGGAGGCAGGTTCGTTGGGGAAAAAGGGCTGGCGGCCCGGGGAGGGAAGGGGGACCGGGCCGCCAGTGGGGGTGAACCGGCGCCCGCCTCGCGACGT
>CADCWG010000146.1 GCA_902806335.1 uncultured Thermomicrobiales bacterium
CTTCGACGGTCGACCGGCGGCGACCGGCGACGAACCCGCACCGTCAGGCCGTGACCCGCGTGGCGCGGTGATGGCCGAGCCGCCACTGAGCGACGATGTCGCCGCCGAGCCGCCGCCGGCCCGCCCCAGCGGGCCCCGTCGTCCCGAGCGGGCCCGGCCCCGGGACGACGCTCGGTGAGCGACGCCGCCCCCGCGCCCTCCCGCGGCTCCGGCGACGAACCACGCCCTTCCCTCGACGCCCTCCCGTCGTCGTCAGAGCCGATCCGTCCTCCAGCATGTGCGGACGCGCTCGGGACGGTCGCCTCGGCGGGAAACGCCGGTGCGACCCGGCGCTGGCGATTTCGGACCCGCGATGCGGTCACCGGGAACCCCGTCGTCGTCGGCGACACCGTCTACGCGGCGAGCCTCGACCGCCACGTCTACGCCCTGGACGCGGACTCCGGGTCGGCCCGCTGGGCGGTCCGGACGCCGGGCGCGCTCGCGCCGGGCCCGGCGGTCGGCCCGGGGCTGCTGGTCGTCGCCGGGGAGGAGCGCGAGGTGCTCGCCCTGGCGCCGGACACCGGCGCCGAGCGGTGGCGGACGCGCCTCCACGACGCGGTCACCACCACGCCGGTCATCGCCGGCGGCAGGATCGTGGTCGCGACGGCCGTGGGCGACGTGGTGGCCCTGGACGCGGGCACGGGCCGGCCGATCTGGAAGGCCTGGGTCGGCTATCAGGTCGCGCGCGGCCTGGCCGTCGGTGACGGTCTGGTCGTCGTCGGCACGGTCGACGGCCGCCTCGGCCAGCTCCGCGCGCTCGACCTGGCCGACGGCTCGCCGCGCTGGCGGTTCAACACCGGGTCCGCCATCCCGACCGTCCCGACGCTCGCCGACGGCGTCGTCTACGCCGGCAGCCGCCGCTTTCTCTTCGCCGTCGACCTCGCTGCCGGCTCCGAGCGCTGGTACTCGCCCCAACGCGGCCAACGATACCGTCGGCGTCCCCTGGCGGACCTCGACTGGTCGACGCCCGCCGTGGCCGGAGGACTGGTCTACGCCTCGAACTGGGACGGCCTGCGCGCCTTCGACGCCGCGACGGGCGAGCGCCGCTGGCACGCGCCGCTGCGGCGGTCAAGCGGTCCGGCCCCGACGGTGGCCGGCGGCGTGGTCTACGCCGGCACCCCGGACGGCAGCCTCCATGCCCTCGACCCGCTGACTGGCGCCGAGCGATGGGTCGCCCACGATCCGGCCCCGATCCTGACCGCGCCGGTGGTCGTCGGCGGGTCCCTGTACGTCGGCACCGACACCTCAGTCGACGCCTGGTGGCATTCCCTCGGCGAGCCCGCCGAGCGAGGATAGCCCGGCGGCGTGCCAGTGCTCGGTCGTGACCGTGGCCTCGCCACCGTTTGCCACGCCTGAGCCCGGGACCAGCGCCGTGGACCGGGACGTCGGCGTTGCTCCCCGCCGACGAGCCCGCCAGCAAAGGCCACCGACTGCCCGGCCGCCGGGAACCGAATCGTCCCGGGTAGCGGACACCGCCGAGTGCGACATCTGCCCGCGATCATGGCATCGCCACGACAGTGCGCCACGGACGGATCACGACGCGGAGCCGGAGCGCGTCCGCCCGCTCCGCAGCCAGAAAATCGACGTCGCTGTCGGGCGGCGGTACGTACGAGGTTTCCGCCAACCGTCAGAAGGCGGCGTCGATCAGGAAGCGGACGAGGGAGTAGAGCAGGAGCGCCACGACGAAGAAGGCGGTGATCCCGCCGAAGACGACCACCAGGCTGACCAGGGCGTTCCGATCGGAGCGGCGCCGCTCGCGCCGCTCGGCCGCGGTCGGTTCCCGGCGGCGAACCGTGAAGGGGTCGGCGGTGCCCGACGCGCCACCCATCCCGCTCACGTAGCGCCCCATGATCTGGTCCTGGACCGCCTGGGCTCGGATCGAGCGATCGTACGCTTGCCGGCGTGCCGGCCGCGAGAGCGTGGCGTAGGCCGCGTTGAGCAGCTTCGCCTGCTCTTCGGCCGCGAGCCGTCGGGCGGCGTCGGGCTGGCGGTCCGGGTGCGCTCGCTTCATCGCCGTCCGATAGGCTCGGGTGATCTGGTCGGGGGTGGCGGCGAAGGGCACGCCGAGCAACTGATAGTAGTTCTCGGTGGTCGGGTCCCACGGCGCGGCCGACGCCCGACCCGTCCCGGTGTCCGGCCCCGCCCCCTGCTGCCCCCTGGCTGGGCCACCCTGGCGGCCCGCCGCCGCGCCGCCGGCACCTGGGCGCGCACGGTGGGCGTTGCCGGCGGCCCCGGGCTTCCCCTGGCCGCCCGTCGGGCGGTGGCCGGGTGACGGACCGGTGGCGGCCACGGGCATCGTCCTATCGTCCCGCCTCGCCGGCTTGCCCCCGCGCGGCCGGTGGGGTCGGATGCGGTGCCCCATGAGGGCGGTGGGCACCGGAGACGGCGGGTGCGTCTCTGGACCCAGCCGGCGCATTGTCCTTGCCACCCCGGGGTGGCCGACCATGGCCCGCTACCCGGTCGTCCAGCAACCGGTCAGGCTCGGGCCAGGTGGGGCACGGACGAGCGGGCTCCGCGCTAGAATCACGCCCCCGCGGTTCCCGTCGGCCGCATCCCCCGGGCGACGGCGGGCAGCGGGGCCACACCAGTTCTACCAGCACGATCGGGAGCCGAGCCAATGCGCGTCCATCTGGTCAGCGTGCCCTACCGCTACGACGAGCGCGCGGTCGGCCTCGGGGCCGGGCCGGACGCGTTGCTGCGCGAGGGTCTCGCGGCGCGCGTCGCCGCGGCGGGCCTGGAGAGCGTGGGGCCGATCGAGGCAACGCTGCCCGACGAGGAGCGAGAGCCGGGCCGCACCGCGCTGAACATCGGGCGCCTCGGGGCACGGACCGCCGGCCTGGTCGCGGCGGCGCGGCGCGACGGCGCGGGGTCACTCGTGCTCGCCGGCGACGACACCGCCGCGATCGGGATCGTCGCCGGGGTCCAGCAGGCGGACGGCGCCGGCACCCCGATTGGGCTGGTCTGGGTCGATGCCCACGGCGACTTCAACACCCCGGAGACGTCGTTCAGCGGGATCCTGGCCGGGATGCCGGTGGCGATCCTGGCCGGCCTCGCCGGGCCGGTCTGGCGTGGGGCGGCCGGGCTGGCCGCCCCGATCCCGACCGACCGGATCCTGCTCGTCGGGACACGGGAGCTCGACGAGACGGAGGGCACCCTCCTCCGCTCCACCGACGTCCGGGTCCTGGCGCCGGCCGACGTCTGCCGCGTAGACCCGCTGCGGGCCGTGGTCGCGCGGCTCGCCGCGACCTGCGCGGTGATCTGCCTCCACATCGACCTGGACGTGCTCGACCCGCGGCATGTGCCTAGCTCATCGACGCCAGCCGAACGCGGGCTCGAGATCGACGAGGCCGCCCGGGCGATCGCGACGGTGCTGGAGACGGGCAAGGTGGCCACGGTCTCCGTCGCCGGCCTCAACCCCGGCGCGGGCGCCCGCGGCACGCGGTCCATCGAGTCGACGCTGGCGCTCCTCGACCAGGTCCTCCCCGCATGGACCACCACGCCGCCGGCCCCGAACGGAGCGTAGTCGGTTGACACGCGAACGGGGTGGGACGGCCGGCGGACGCCGCGCCGCACCGATCGACGCCGCGTCCCTCGTGTCTCCGCGTTGCGCGTCGTCGGCCGGGACCGGGGACCGTTCGGGGCTCGGCTCGGCGGCCGCCGTCGCCTGGCGCCGCTCCTGGTCGTCGTAGGACCGCCGGGCGCCGAGCCAGCCGATCGCGATGATCCCGAGGACGACCGTGACGAGGATCGCCCACGCGGCGGCATAGCGACGGCCCCTCACGCGGCGTCCTCCCCCATCTCGCACTCCGCGGGCAACATGGCATCACCGTCCGCGGCGAGCGATAGCGTGCCCCACACCGGACGGGTCACCACCACGGTCCCGGTGTCGCAAGTCACGGATCCGTCGCCACGCCGACATCTTCCCGCCACGGGCGATCGGTATCCTCGGCGAGGACGGGGGAAGCGACCCCACCGACCAGCGGGGTGGCGCCGTCCAAGCCCGTTCGATGCCAAGGACGCCGATGGCCAAGAATCCCCGCGACCGGACTGAGGAGGAGCACGGTGACCGACCACCAGGACAGCGGCGACCACGATGACCAGGGGGATACCCCGGTGCCGGGATCGGGCCAGACGGCGCCGGCGACCGAGACGCTGTCAGCCGAATCCCCGACAGCCGGGACCCCGACAATCCAGACGCCGACAACCGAGAGGCCGACAGCCGAGGCGGCGACATCGGATGGGACGGGAGCGCCGGCCACGGCAGCGACGGAACCTGCCGCCCGCGACTGGCGGCGATACCTCGCATCCGTCCCCGAGCGCACCACGCGGGCCGGGACAGCGCTGGCCGCCGGCACGCTCTACGAGGTGAGCCAGGTGGCCCTGCCGCGCGTCGTGCGGGGGTCGAAGCTCTACCAGGCCACGGTCGCCCGCCTGCTCCGGATCGCGGTCGAGGGCGTCGGCGGGGTGTCCGGTGTCTACCCGGTGGACGGCATCTCGGCGCGCGAGTTGACGGTCCGGAAGGCGGCGGGAAACGCCGTCGAGTTCGCGAGCATCGCCGCGGTGGGGTTCTCGCCGCTCTGGTTGCTGGCGGCCGCCTCGGACCTGACCGGCGGCTCGAAGGCCTACCTTCGCGTGCTGGTCGACGAGCTGGAGCGGGTCGGACTGCTCCAGCCCAACACCGACGTCTCGTCCTACGACGACCTGCTGACCCGGCTCGAGGTCGGGTCCGGCGTGCTCGCCGACACCGTCGACGTGCCGCCCCTCAACGTGGCCGACCTGCGGACCTCGTGGGGCGAACTGCGGCGGCAGGCGTCGGACCTGCCGGGCCCGGATGGGCTGGCGACGATCTTCACCCAGCTCCAGGAGACCGCCCAGCGCGAGGAGCAATCGCTGTGGGACGTCTCGTCCGCCGTCGCGCTCGGTGCCGCCCGGGCCGGGATGCAGCTCGGCAACACCCACGTCTTCGACTACTACCGCGACGCGCTGCGGCGGATCGCGGACGAGGGCCTGCTCGACTTTCTCCGCAGGACGAGCACCCCGTACGGGAAGCGGGCGTGGCGCCACTTCTCGCCCAGCGCGCCCACCTACACCGAGCGCGGCCTGGAGTGGCTGGAGCGTCGGCGCGCGGCCCGCTCCGCGCCGCCGGGGGAGTAGAGCCGAATCCGGCCCTTCGGCGGTGGGACCGGGGGGGGCGGGGACGGCTCGCCCCTCCCCCGTCAGGCCCCGAGGTCAGGGGCTCAGAGACGAAGCCCGCTCAAGCCCGCCGGGTTCGGCAGCCGCGAATGCCACGGCAGCCGTCCGGCGTCCGTCTCAGCCGCATGACAAGGCGGCCCGCCACGGTCCGCGCTGGGCCAACCGCGATGCAGCCCGATCGCCATGGCAGGACCGGTGACGCGATCGGCCTTCTTCCCATTCCCTCCTGACCATCGCGGAGCGGTCGGTCCTGGGCGGCGCCTGGGTGGCAAGGCCGGCACCGCTCGCGCGGCAGGCTCCGGTCAGCGGGGGACGGACGCGGCGGCCGTGGCGGCACGCCAGGCGTCCCGCGCGGCGACCCAGTCGGCGCGCAGGACGTCGAAGATGAGCGAGTCGCGGTAGACGCCGCCCTTGATGTCCCGCCACCTCACCCGCCCCGCCGGGCGATACCCCTGCTTCGCCAGGGCGGCGGCGGAACGGGCGTTGGGTTCCCAGACCCACGATGTCAGGGCGTGGAGGCCGAGCCGGTCGAATGCGTACTCGAGCAGGAGGTGCTTCGCCTCCGTGCCGTAGCCCTGCCCCCGGAACTCCGGTCCGAGGAGATGGCTCGCCGTCTCGCCCGTCCGGTTGACCCAGTCCAGATCGAGGATCGCGACCGAGCCGACCAGGCGGTCGTCGGCGCGGCGGCAGACGGCGAAGTCGACGACCTCCGGCGGACCGTGGCCCGGCGCCGGGGCGGTGATCGCGTGCGCGAAGCCGAGCGGGCTCGCCGGCAGGCGGCCGCGGTCGAAGAAGGTCTCGGTCTCGCTCGCGAACGCCCGCGCGATGGGCTCGGCGTCCTCCGCTTCGAGCGGCCGGAGGTAGAGCCGCTCGCCGACGATCGTCGCGTTCCGCACACCCGTCCTCCTCGCGCCCCACGACCCGGCTCGCGGCCCGTCTCACGCCGCGGCTCGCGGCCGCGCCAGCGTCCGATCGACACGCGGCCCGGCCCACTCGCGGCGCGTCACGCCCCGTCCAGCCCGTCACCGTTCGGAGTCGCCCGGCCCGACGGCCCAGCGGGGATTCAGGGCCTGGTAATAGAAGAGGTCAACCCGGTGCCCCGGGCGCAGCACGGCCTCCCGGAGGCGGACCGCGCGGATCATTCCGAGCGCATCCGCCGCCGCGATCGTCGCCCGGCCGTCGGCCGGGATCTGGATCGTGACCGTCATCAGCTCCAGCTCGTCCCGCGCCCAGGGGACGACGATGCCGAGCGCCTCGGCGCGCAGGCTGTCGGCTTCGTCCGCCGACAGCGACGGCGCGAACCGCAGCGCGAGGCGTCCCCGCCGCCCGCGCGGCTCGGCCAGCTCGGCGCCGCCGACGATCTCCTCGGCGGGATCCTCGTGCTCAGGGCCGGCGCCCCCGTCGCGCGCCCCCGCCGCCGGCAGTCGGACGATCGCCAGGTGGAGCGGGTCGGCGCCGCCCCATGCCTGCCGGTGCGTCTCCTTGAGGACGGCCTCGGCGCGGCTGGCGTTGATCGGGAACGGGCCGCACGACCAGGCGGTCGCCTGCTCCGCGTCGCTGGCAAGCATCGCCCGCAGATAGATCCGCTCGCCGGTCAGGTAGGCGGGACGCACGGTCGGCTCACCCCTTCGGCCACGACGATCGGCGCCGCTTGGGCGGCGATCTTACCCGGGGCGAGTCAACTCGGGGCACCGACGACGCGACTCTCGTCCTGAGGCGCGGCGCCGGTGGGACGGCGCCGTCGAGGCGCCGCCGTCGCGCGTCGCCGCCGCGAGGTCGGCTATAACTGTCGGCGACGGCGCGACCGCGCCGCGGAGGGAGCACCCACAGCGATGGTCGCCACGGTCACGACGACGAGCGTCGATGCGGTCGAGGACGCCCGGGAGGCGCCGTCCGTCGGCACGCCTCCCAGGGGGCGCCTGGCCGCACCGGGGGCCGTGCTGCTCGTCTCCTGCTACGAGCTGGGGCATCAGCCCCTGAGCCTGGCCGGGCCGCTGGCGGAGCTGCGCCGGGCCGGCTTCGCCCCCGTCGCCGTCGATACCGCCGTCGAGGACCTCGGCGAAGACGCGGTCCGGGCGGCGCGGCTGGTGGCGATCTCCGTGCCGATGCACACCGCGCTGCGGCTCGGCGCGCGGGTGGCGGCACGGGTCCGCTCCCTCAATCCCGCGGCCCACGTCTGCTTCTACGGGCTCTACGCGACCCTCAACGCCGACCACCTGCTGCGCGAGCACGGGGACAGCGCCATCAGCGGCGAGGTCGTCGCCCCGCTGCTCGCGCTCGCCCGGGCGCTCGACCGCGGCGAGGGGTTCGAGGGGATCCCCGGCGTCGGCACCGCCCGCGTTCCCGCCGCGCCGGTCCTCGGTCGCGGCGGCACGCTCGTGCCGGATCGGGCGGGGCTGCCGCCGCTCCGGTCGTACGCCGGTCTCGAGCGGGACGGCGTGATCGTCCCGGCCGGGTACGTCGAGGCGACCCGGGGCTGCCACCACACCTGCCGCCACTGTCCGATCACCCCGATCTACGGCGGACGCCTGACCGTCGTCCCGCGGGAGACGGTGCTCGCCGACGCCCGCGCCCAGGTCGCGGCCGGCGCCCGCCACATCACCTTCGGCGACCCCGACTTCCTGAACGGGCCCGCGCACGCGCTGCGGATCGCTCGGGCGCTCCACGAGGAGTTCCCGGGGTTGACCTTCGACGCGACGGTCAAGGTGGAGCACGTGCTCCAGCACCGCCGGGTCTTCCCGGAGCTGGCGGCCCTGGGCTGCGCGTTCGTGGTCTCCGCGGTGGAGTCGCTGAGCGACGAGGTCCTGCTCCGGCTCGCCAAGGGGCACACCCGCGAGGACGTGGTCGCCGCGCTCGACGTCCTCGATTCGGCCGGCATCCCGATGCGGCCGTCGCTGCTCCCGTTCACGCCCTGGGAGACACTTGACGGCTACCTGGACCTGCTCCGCTTCGTCGCCGAGCGAGACCTCTCGGGCCACGTCGACCCGGTGATGCTGGCGATCCGCCTGCTGGTGCCGCCCGGTTCGGCGCTGCTGAGCGAGCCGGGGGCGGACGCCTGGCTGGGCGACCTCGACGCCGAGCGCTTCACCTACCGCTGGGCCCACCCCGACCCCCGGATGGACGCCCTCCACGCCGAGGTCTCGGCGATCGTCGAGGGGGCGACGGTCCGCGACGAGTCCCAGCCGGCCACGTTCGTTCGGATCTGGGACGCCGCGCACCGGGCGGCCGGCCACCCGGAGTCGCCCTTCCCGTCGCCCTCGGTCAACCGGCGCCCGCCGCCGCGCCTGACCGAGAGCTGGTTCTGCTGAGCGGAGCCGACCGCGGACCAGTTGGTCCGCTGAGAGCATCAACGCCTCCCATCCAGCACCGGGCGGCACCCGCCGTAGGTCGTCCCACCGGCTAGGTCCCCCGCGCTCAGGCGCTCCGGACCGGGCGGACGACCCCGGGACGGGTTCGTCACCGGCGCCTCGTGCTCGGCCCGCGACCGGACGGCTGGGGGCAGCGCCCATCGCCCGGTGGCGCCGGTCCCGTGCCGGGCGATGGGGCGCACCGGGGTGTCGGCGACGGGCCATCTGGCGACGGGCTATCCGGCGACGAGGCGGCGGACCATCGCGTCGAGGCGGGACGCGAAGCGGCTGCGGTCGCGGGGCGTGTAGCCCGACGGACCGCCGGTCGCGACACCCAGCGAGCGCAGATAGGCGTTGAGGTCGCGGGACGCGAGCACGTCGCCCATGCGGTTGGGGTCGAAGGGCTCCCCCCGGAAGTCGAGCGCCTGCGCGCCCGCCCGCAGTACCCGCGCCGCCAGCGGCAGGTCGGCGGTGAGGACCAGGTCGCCCGGGCCGGCCCGCTCGGCGATCCAGTCGTCGGCGGCGTCCGGCTCGTCCCCGGCGGCGACGGCGGTGATGTTCGGGCGGCTGGGCACCGTCAGGCGGCGCGCCGCCACGACCAGCACCGGGATGTCGAAGCGGGCGCCGACCCGATAGACGTGGTCCTTGACCGGGCAGGCGTCGGCGTCGAGGAAGACTCGCGGGCGGGACGCGCCCACCGCGGCACCGTCTTCTGTCCCGTCCCCACCTCCCATGCCCACCCCATTACCTCCGACACGGTTCCCTGTCGGGCTCCCGTGGCTGGCTCGTCCGGCGACCTCGGCTTCGCTCAAGGCGGGTGGCGCTCCCGGGCAACGGCGCGCCACGCCTTGACACCGCCCGCGAGCGCCACCTAGAATCGCGACAGATCAGAACACATGTTCTAATTCTCGCCACGGGGACGATCGCGGGGAGGGGACGGCACGTGGACGAGGCGCTCGGCGGCCGGGTCGGGGAAGCGGTCACCCGGTGGGAGTGCCGCTGCCAGCTGCCCCCGATCCTGCTCGCCACCTACGACCGGCGGGGTCGTGTCCACATCAAGGCCCGCGACCGCTACTGGCACGTCGACGGCCTGGTCCAGACCATCTGCCCAAAGTGCGGGACCGAGCACGCCCTCGACCTCCGACCGCCCGGCGACTCCCGCCGGCCGGCCGCGGGGTCGGCCCCATCCTAGCGCGCCGCGGCCCCGTGCACGACTCCTCCGCCACCGCCGTTCCGGCGCCCGGTCCGGTCGGACCGGGCGAGCCGATCGGGGACCGACAGCCGCCCGACGCCCCGTCGCCTCCGAGCTCCGAAGAGCCCCCCCAGCGCCGAAGCGCCCGCCCGACCAGCCCCCGCGGCCCCGAGACGATCGGGGACGCCGGGGCGCCGCCACCCGGCCGTGTCCTCGAGGGCCGGCCCACCGGGGGGGACCGCAGGACCATGGATCAGCCCACCACCCGCGCCCTGCCGGCACTGGCCGGCTCGACCGCCGCCGTCGCGCCGGAGGTCGACCGAGCCCTGACCGCCGCGGCGATGGCCGCCCGCGCCGGCGACCGGGAGGCCCGCGACGCCCTCCACGCGGCGCTGGCCGAGAAGATCGGCCGCTTCGTCGCCCGCTATCGGCACGGATGGGGCGACGGCGCCTGGGACGCCGACGACGTCGCCCAGGAGGCTTACCTCGTCCTGGTCGAGCTGATCGACGGTTGGCCGGGGGGGGAGTCGTTCGTCGCCTACTTCCTCAGCCGCTTCCCGTGGCGACTCCGCGACGCGGTCCGCCGCCTGGCGGGCCCGCGCCCCGTCTCGGCCCCGCCCGACGATTCGGCGCTGACGCTGGTGGTTGACGGCTCGGCGGCGGCCGAGACCGCCCGGGCCCTGCTCGGCACGCTTGCGGCCGACCTGCCCGAGCCCGACCGGACCATCCTCTGGCGCCACATCGGCGAGGGGGAGCGGTTCGGCGTGATCGCCACGTCCCTCCACCTCGATCGCCGCACCGTCAACCGCCGCTGGCAGGCGCTGGTCGCCGAGCTGCGCGACTCGCTGGCGCCGGTCCCTCAGCCCCCCAGCGAGCCCGGCGATGCCCCGCCGACCCGGCGCCCAGCCACGGCACGGCGCTCGGCTCCATCGCCCGCGCCGGTCCCGGCACGCGAGCGAGAAGCCGTCTCTGGGCCGGTCCGCGTTCGGTAGACTGGGCGTGACCCGTCCCGCCGCGAGGAGGACCCCGATGGCGACGACCGTCCGCCCGCTCACCTACGACGACCTGCTCCAGACGCCCGACGACGGCGATCGCTACGAGATCATCGGGGGGGAACTCGTCGTGACGGCCCAGGCGATCCCTGTCCACCAGGAGATCTGCGTCCGTCTTTTCCGCTTGGCCGACCGCGCCACCGAATACGGTGTCCTCGGCCGCGTCTATACCCCCTCGCCGGACGTCGAATTGGGCCCCCACGACATCGTGGTCCCCGACCTGGTCTTCGTCAGCAACGCCCGCCGCGCGATCGTCACGCCGACCCGGATCAAGGGCGCGCCCGACCTGGTCGTCGAGGTGCTCTCCCCGTCGACGCGGGGGCGGGACCTCGGCGTCAAGCGCGACCTCTACGCCGCCGCCGGCGTGTCGGAGGCATGGTGGGTCGACGCCAGGGGCCGCACCGTCGACGCCTTCGGCCTGCGCGACGGCCGCTACCTGGCGCTGCCGGTCGCCGACGACGGGTCGATCCGGTCGGCGGCCCTGCCGGGGATGGTCGTCGCCCCGGACGCGCTCTTTGCCGATCTCTGGGGGTGAGGCATTCGGACGAGGCGGTCGCATAGCCCCGGGTGAGCCGAGCGCCGCATGCTACCATTCGGAAAGCAACAATCGGATAGTTGATCCAAAACTTCAGGTTTCCCCGGGCGACGGGCCACCGCGTTGGTCCGCAGCGCGGGCCCGCGCACGAGGCAGCACCATGGCCACCACCGCCCCGGCTCCGGCCGGCCCCCATCAGGACGGCACCGGCATGCCCCGGGGCGCGGCGCCCTTCCCCGCCGCTCCCGAGATCCGCCCCGACGTGATCGCCGCCCTCGGCGGCACGCCCCTGGTCCGCCTCAACAGCGTCACCCGCGGCATCCGTACCCCCGTCGTCGCCAAGCTGGAGATGCTCAACCCCGGCGGCTCGGTCAAGGACCGGATCGGGATCCGGATGATCGAGGAGGCCGAGCGTCGCGGCTGGCTCAAGCCCGGCGGCACGATCGTCGAGCCGACCTCCGGCAACACCGGCGTCGGGCTGGCGATGGCCGCCGCCGTCAAAGGCTACCGCTGCATCTTCGTGATGCCCGACAAGGTCGCCGCCGAGAAGGTCGCGCTGCTCCGCGCCTACGGGGCGGAGGTCGTGATCACGCCGACGGCGGTCGAGCGCGACTCGCCCGAGAGCTACTACTCCGTCGCCGAGCGGCTGACCCGGGAAGAGCCGAACGCCTTCCAGCCGAACCAGTACTTCAACCCGATGAACCCCCGCACCCACTACGAGAGCACGGGGCCGGAGCTCTGGCGGCAGACGGCGGGTACCGTCACCCACTTCGTCGCCGGCGTCGGCACCGGGGGGACCATCTCCGGCATCGGGCGCTACCTGAAGGAGCAGAACCCCGCCATCAAGGTGGTCGGCGCCGACCCCGAAGGCAGCATCTACACCTCCCAGGACATCCACACCTACAAGGTCGAGGGCGTCGGCGAGGACTTCTGGCCCGGAACGTTCGACCGCGAGGTGGTCGACGGCTTCGTCCAGGTCAGCGACCGCGACAGCTTTCTGATGTGCCGCCGGCTGGCCCGCGAGGAGGGCCTGCTCGTCGGCGGCTCCTGCGGCCTTGCGATCTGCGCCGCCCTCGAGGTCGCCCGCGAGGTCGACGACCCGAACGCGCTGCTGGTCGTGCTGCTGCCCGACAGCGGCCGCGGCTACCTGTCCAAGATCTACAACGACACCTGGATGCGGGAGAACGGCTTCCTGTCCCGCTTCGGCCAGCCGGCGCGGATGGCGGGCCTCGTCGCCGAGCGCCACGGCGACGTGCCGAAGGTGGTCGCGATCGGCACCGATGACACGGTGTCCGAGGCGATCGAGGTCCTGCGCCGCCACGACATCAGCCAGCTGCCGGTCGTGCGGACGGAGGCGGCCGGCGGCTCCGCGGCCGGCTCGGTGACGGTCGACGTCCCGGCGGTCGTCGGCTCGATCTCCGAGCGGACGCTGCTCGACCAGGTCTTCCGCAACCCGGACGTGGTCAACGCCCGCGTCGCGGAGGTGATGGACGCCCCCTTCGCGCTCGTCGACGCCAACGAGGAGCTCGAGCGGGTCTTCCCGCTGCTGACCTCGTCCTCGCCGGCGGTGCTGGTGCAGCAGGGCGGGGTGGTCACGGCGGTGGTCTCCCGGGCCGACCTGCTGGAGTACGTCGCCCACCACCGCAACCGCGGGTAACCGGTGTGCCGTCCCCCATGACCCGCCGGCAGCCGGCACCAGACCGCGCCGAGACCGACCGAGGTCGGAGTCCGCGCGGTCTGCGCCGCATCCTCGTGGCGGCCGTTCGCGGCGCCCGCCTGACAGACCGCATCGCGCGGCGGCACCTCGGGGTGCGCCGCCCACTATCGATCACCCGGAGGAGTCGACGTGAGCGATGAGACCTGGCGCGACAGCGCCTTCGAGACGCGGGCCATCCATGCCGGGCAGGAGCCGGACCCGACTACCGGCGCGGTGATCACGCCGATCTACCAGACCAGCACCTTTGTCCAGGAGGCGGTCGGCGTCCACCGCGGCTACGAGTACGCCCGGACGGACAACCCGACCCGGACCGCCCTCCAGACCGCGCTCGCCTCGCTCGAGGGCGGCGCCTGGGCGCTCGCCTACGCGAGCGGGCTCGCGGCCTCCCAGAACCTGATGCAGTACCTGCTCCGACCGGGCGACCGGGTGCTCCTCTCCGACGACTCCTACGGCGGCACCTATCGCCTCGCCGTCCGCGTGCTCGAGCCGTGGGGGCTCGGCGTCGACCTGGTCGACATGGCCGACCTCGACGCCGTCCGCGCCGCGCTGCGGCCGGAGACCAAGCTGGTCTGGGTCGAGACCCCGACCAACCCCTACCTCAAAGTGGTCGACATCCGCGGCGTCGCCGACCTCCTCGCCGACCACCCGGCGCGGCTGGTGGTCGACAACACCTTCGCCTCGCCGTACCTCCAGCAGCCCCTCGCCCACGGCGCCGACTTCGTGGTCCACAGCACGACTAAGTACCTCGGCGGCCACTCGGACGTGGTCGGCGGCGCGATCATCGGCAACGACGCGGCCGCGGCCGAGACGCTCAAGTTCCACCAGAACGCCGCCGGCGCCGTTCCCGGCCCGTTCGACTGCTGGGTGACGCTGCGCGGGATCAAGACCCTCGCGGTCCGCATGGAGCGGCACAGCGCCAACGCGCTCGCGGTGGCCCACTTCCTCGGCGAGCAGGACGCGGTCGCGCGTGTCTACTACCCCGGTCTGCCCGACCACCCCAACCACGCGGTCGCCGCGCGGCAGATGCGGGCGTTCTCCGGGATGGTCTCCTTCACCGTCCGCGGCGGCGCCGAGGCCGCGGCGGACCTGGTCGCGCGGACGCGGGTCTTCCTGCTCGCCGAGAGTCTGGGCGGCGTCGAATCGCTGATTGAGCACCCGGGCCGGATGACCCACGCCAGCGTCGCCGGCACCGGCGCCGAGGTCGAGGACACCCTCGTCCGCCTCTCGGTCGGGATCGAGCACGTCGACGACCAGGTCGCCGACCTCCGGCAGGCCCTCGCCGCGGTCGCCCCGGCGGCGCTGACGGCGGACTGATCCGGAATCCGGCTGTTGGATCTTGGATCGTGGTCGCGGGGGAGGGCGGCGGCCGGGTCCGACCGGGGCTTGCCCCGGGCTCAGGCGCAGAGTCGGCTGGCGTCTGCCGAGCGAAGCCCCGGTGTTCACCGTGATGCCGCTGGGCCGAGGCTCCAGGGCCATCGCTCGCCGCCGATCTCCCGGCCCGGCGGTTCTGTCTGCTCGGGGCGGCGCTGGTGCCGGCACAGAAGCCGGCCGCCGGGTTCCCGTCGACGGATCCGGCACCGCGGGCGTCCAGACCGCCGCTCCTCGCCGACGGGGCGGCGGTCCGCGCCCATCGCTCCGGGAGTGGGGCGGCGGGGGCGCCGAGCGGGTTAGCCTCGTGCCACCTCCGGCGACGGGTTGAACCCGTCCCCCCACCTGTACTAGCCTGAACGTACACACCGCGCCGAGCACGATCCGCGACCTGCCCACCCGTCGGCGCGGCGTGGTCGGTCTCCCGCTCCACGGTCGAAAGTCCCACTAGGCACCTGAGGCGACCTCCCGTGGCCCGACACCCCTACATCCCCACCCCGGCGGAGCGGCGCCAGTCGCGCCGGCGCCTGGTGATTGGCGGCGCCGCCGCGGCCGGTGGGGCGGTCGGCGCGGCCGGGATCTTCGCCGCCCGACGGTTCGACGGCGATCGGCCGACCCCCACCGCTGCCCCCACCGCGCTCGCCATCCATCCGGTCGCGACCAGCACGCCGGCCACGCCCGCCAGCCCGGCCCCGGCCGAAGGGCTCGCGATCGAGCACGCGTCGGTAGCTGAATTGGGCCGGGCCCTGGACTCGCGTGACCTCTCCGTCCGCGAGCTGATCGAGGGCTGCCTCGCCCGGATCGCGGCGATGGACGGCCAGGGCCCCACGCTTGGCGCGGTCATCGAGGTCAACCCGGACGCGCTCGAGATCGCGGACGCCCGGGACCGGGAATTGGCCTCGGGGAAGCGGCGGGGACCGCTGCACGGCATCCCCGTGCTCGCCAAGGACCTCTTCGCCACCGCCGATGCCATGGCGACGACGGCCGGATCCCTGGCCCTCGTCGACAACGTTCCGGTGCGCGACGCCTTCGTGATCGACCGCCTGCGGAAGTCGGGCGCGATCGTCCTCGGCAAGACCAACATGTCGGAGTGGGGCAACTTCCGGGGGGCGAACCAGACCAGCGGCTGGAGCGCGCGGGGGGGGCAGACGCGCAACCCCTACCAGCTCGACATGTCGCCCTGGGGGTCGAGTTCCGGGTCGGCCGTCGCCGTCTCCGCCGGGTACGCGCCGCTCGCCCTCGGCGTGGAGACGGACGGCTCGATCATCTGCCCGGCGTCCGCGTCGGCCGTGGTCGGCCTGAAGCCCACGGTCGGGCTGGTGAGCCGGTCGGGGGTCATCCCGATCTCGTTCTCCCAGGACTCGCCCGGCCCGATGACGCGCACGGTGGAGGACGCCGCCTACCTGCTGTCAGCGATCGCCGGCTTCGACCCGGAAGACCCGGCGTTCGGCGAGATCGGCTGGTCAGCGCCGTCGGCGAGCTACGCCACCTCGCCCGTCCATGCCCCCGGTGCCGTCGACTACACGCGCTACCTCGACGCCGACGGCCTCCGCGGCGCCCGCCTCGGGGTGGCCCGCAACGTCTTCTCGACCGCCGACGCGGGGGCGCTGGTCGAGGCCGCGTTTCCCACGCTCGAGGCAGCCGGCGCCACGATCGTCGACCCGGCAAACATCCCCTCGAACGGGGCCCTCGCGCCGGGGGCGTCCGAGTACGAGGTCCTGATCACCGAGTTCCCGTACGCGCTCGAGTCCTACCTCGCGACCTACACGCCCAACGGGCCGATGCTTAGCCTGGCGGACATCATCGCGTTCAATGAGGAGCACGCCGACGAGGAGCTCGTCTACTTCGACCAGGTCGTGTTCTACCGGGCCCTGGACGTCGCCTCGATCTGGGACGTCTCCTACCAGAACGCGGTCGCGAACAACATGGCGCTGGCCCGCAACCAGGGTCTCGATGCCGTCCTCGACGAGCTCGAGCTCGACGCGCTGATCGCCCCCACCACCGGCGCCCCGACGCCGATCAGCCTGGGCGGCGACGACTTCCCCGGCGCGTGCTCACAGGTCTCGGCGATCGCCGGCTACCCGATCATCAGCGTTCCGATCGGGCACGTCGACGGTCTTCCGGTCGGCATGAGCTTCATGGGCCGCGCCTTCAGCGAGCCGCTGCTCCTCAAGCTGGCCTACGCCTTCGAGCAGGCCTATCCGGTCCGGCGTCCCCCGGAGTACCGGGAGGGGTCGTCGGCGTAGCAAGGCGGCCGCCTGGTCGCCTGGCCCGACCGCGGTGGGCCGATCCCGTGGCTTTGGCAGCGGTACCGACCGGACGGGGCCTCTGATGGACAGTGGCCACGCACCATGCCAGGGCGTCCCGAGTCCGTCATACCGAATCCGGCTAATCAGCGGTGGTATCGGGGGGCCAGGACGGCCCGCCCGCCCGGGGCAAGCCCCGAGGTCAGAGGCTCATTGAGGAACCCGGCTGACGCCGGCCGCGATCCCGCCGGCCGGGGCGCCGGCGATCACCCGGGTCCGGTATCAGTCCGTCCGGTGGTAGGTGGAGGGCCGGCGGGAGGTCTCGGTCAGGACGAGAGCGACCCGGCGGCGGCCGTTGGCATCGACCCAGCTTCGGGTTGGTCGGCCGCCCGACGACCGACCTCGCCGCGCCCGTCGTCGACCGGCCGGATCGCCAGGTAGGCCAGCCCGATCAGGACGAGCAGGCTGAGCACCGCCGCCGGGCGACCGAGCTGGAGCCCGTCGACGATCCCCGTCCAGAGCAGCGGCCCGAGGATCGCCGCGAACCGGCCGACCATCGCGTAGAGCCCCCAGAGCTGGCCCAGGTACCGCGGCGGCGTGAGCGCCAGCATCAGGGGCCGGTCGGCCGCCCAGGTGCCGCCGAGTGCGACGCCGGCCACGGGCGCGACCGCCCAGAAGACGCCCTGCGGCAGGTCGAAATAGGCGACCCCCGCCGTCGCCACGAGGACGGTCGCCCAGAGCGCGAGGACCCGCGCCAGCGTCCGCCGGGGACCGATCCGGTCGACGGTGCGCCCCCAGACGAGCCCGCCCCCGATCGCGCCGAGGATGCCGACCAGGAGGACCAACCGCGCCTGCCCCTCGGTGAACCCGATCTCCTTCGTGGCGTAGATGCCCATCGTCGCGATCAGGGTGTTCGCCGCGTCGGCGTAGAAGACGTGGCCGACGAGGAACCGCGGCAGGCCAGGCACACGGCGGGCTCGCTGGGCGGTGGACCGGAGGGCGCCGAGGGCGCGCCGAACCGCCGCGCCGTTGAAGGCGGTCGCGTCTGGCCGGGGCCGCTCGCGGACGAACAGGAAGCACGGCAGCGCGAAGAGCAGGAAGAGCAGCGCCGTCAGCCGGAACACCGTCGGCTTGGCGTCCTCGTCGGCCGCGAGCACGACGGCGCCCGCCCCGAGACCGATCAGGGAGCCGAGGTAGCCGACGGCCACGCCGATGCCCCCGATCCGGCCGCGGGTCTCGGGCGTGCTGACCGACGGCAGGAGGGCGTCGTAGAAGATCAGGCCGGCCTGGAAGAAGTAGTTGGCAGCGGCGAACAGGACAAGCGAGACCCGCAGCCCGCCGAGCCCGAGTAGCGCCGTGAAGCCGCAGCAGGCCAGGGTCGTCACGACGAGCAGCGGCAGCCGCCGGGGAACCTGGTCGGAGAGCGCGCCGAGCAGGGGCGCCGTGAGGAACATCAGGGCCATCGAGGCGCTGTTCGCGATCAGGTAGTCGCCGTCGCGCCCGCCCTTGTCGTTGACGACCCAGAGCGAGAAGTAGAACGAGACGATGTTCAGCGAGAAGATCGTGTTCGCCAGGTCGTAGAGCACCCAGCCCACCACGGACCGGCGCGGGGCCGGCGTGTCCTCTCCGGTCGGAGCGGCGGGGTCCGCCCCGTAGGCATCGTCCCGGCCCGGGCCCGAGCCGGGTCCACGGTCCTGACCGTCGGCATGGTGGGCCGCGTCGCCCCGCGCGGCATGGGTGGGGTCGGGCATCGTGGGCCAGTACCTCCAACGGCGAACCTCGCCGACGACCGACCGCCGGAGCGACGAGCGCGCGACGTCCCCGCGGGGGGCGCGATCCCGCCACGGTCAGCCAGGACGCGAGACGCCGCGACGGGCTGCCGTTGCCGCCAATGGCGTCGACACTTTAGCCGAGGAGCGATCACGGCGAGACGTGGCTTCCGCGGCCCGTGGATCCGGGTCTTCCACCCGGCGCGCCCCGCGCCGAGGAACGGTCATCGCCGCCCAGGTCGCCCGCTGGCTGCGCCGTGCCGCAACAGAGGAGACGTGCGCACCCCTCCGTCGGCGTGGCCCGCCGTGGCGAGCAACGCGCGGGCGCTCGCCCGGGTGGCGCCGGCGCGACCAGGGCCGAGAGGGGCACGACGGCCCTCCCGACCAAGCGTGGAGCGCAGCTCGCCGGCAGAGAATCGCGCGTGGTCCAGGTGATCGCCTGGGGCTGCGCTCGACCGGCCCGAACCCGGCTTGAGCCGGCTTCGTCCCTGAGCGCGGTGCTTTCCCCAGCGGGCCCGGTCCCCGGCAAGCCCACACACCACCGCACAGGCGGACCCCGTGGCTGCCTCAGGGTCCACCGCGACTCCGCACGAGCGCCGCACCGGACGTCGACCCAGCGCACCCGCTGCCCCCGAGACCGGCGATCGCTCCCCCGCGCGGACCGAGACGAGCCACCGCGCACGGACCTACGGGACGACGGCCCGGAAGACCACCGCGGCGCCCGGGGCCGGGAGGCGGACCATGCGCTCCAGCTCTGCGAGGTGGTCCTCCATCGCGGCCGCCCCGACGCCAGGCGGGCCGTAGGCCGTGAACAGGAGCCGCCCCGTCGCCGGACCGAGGGCGCCGCGGGCCGCGGGACCGGTGACCACCGCGGCCAGCACGCCGTCCGCGTCGGCCAGGCAGAGGTCGTCGGGTTTGGCCGTCGCCTCCCCGCCGCCGAGCCGCGGGTAGCGGTCCTCATCGGCGCCCGCGCCGCGCCGGAGCTGGAGGGGCGGCGCCAGCGCGTCCCGGTCGTGCCCGGCGGTCAGGATCAGGGTTCGCAGCTCGGCGAGGAACATCGCGTCGACGAGCGCCCCCCGATCCGGGAGACCCCTCCCCTTGAGGACGATCGATTCGAGCTGCATGCCGACGTGGTAGCGCTGGCCGTATCGCCGGTAGTAGGCGGCGTAGGACGGGAGCGGCGGCGTCGCCCGGATCGCGTCCGCGGGCTGCCCACCGAAGCGGGCGGTCAGATCGTCGACGAGGGCGGCCTTCGCCGGGCCGAGTCTCTCCGCGTCCGCTCCGGCCAGCCCGTCGAGTGCCAGGACACCGACCACCGAGCCGGGATGGCCCGCGTCCCAGTCCGCCGTCCGCTCGATCATCGAGGCTCCCTTGTCCGAGGGGGTCCGTCGCCGGTGGGCGCCGCGGTTACCGACCGGCGCCGGCGACATCGAGCCCGATCAGGTGCTCAAGGTGGGAGAGGAGGTCGTCCAGCGTCGCCCCCGCCGCCGCGTTGACGACGATCCGCTCGACCCGGTCGGTGCGGGTCGAGACCAGGATGATCCCGAGCAGCCGCGCATCGCCCCGGTCGCCTGGTCCCGGCCACGGCCGGTCGTAGACCTCCACGGCGGCCAGCGCATCGTCGTAGACGCCGCCCCTGGTGACGCCTTCCCGCTCGCTGCTCCGCCCGACGGCGTAGAAGAGGTCCGGCGGGAGCGGGATCGCCACCTCGTGCATCTCGAGCAGACCGGGCGCACCGACCGGGCCCGTCGGCTCCGGCTCCCGGCCGCCGCGGACGGCGTCGTCCCCGCCGGGACCGGTTGGATTCCCCGAGGGCGGGACCATAGTGCCTCGTCTCCGGTGGGATCCCCGCATCGCGCGGCCGCCGCGAGAGCGTCGGTCGCGATCGGGCAGGACAACAGGCCGGCCCAGGCGACGCGAAAGCGCGTCCGCCGCGACCGGCCCGCGTCGTCATGTACCGGACGTTCAAGCTGACGACGCCGGCCATGACCGTCGACGGGCACGTTCGGGGCCGGTGAGCCGTGCACGAGAGCGGGGCGACCGGGTAACAGCACCCGGTCGCCCCGCTCTGACGTCTAGTCCTGGCTCGGGACCCCGCCGTCGCGGACGGGCGGCCGCGCCGGTCGGTCGTTCCGGTCGAAGGACCGGCCGCCGCCCCCGGAACCGCCCTCGCGGCGCGGGCCGCCGAAGCTTCGGCGCGGACCGTCGTCCCGACGGAAGCTCGAATACCCACCCCGGTCGTCGCGCGGAGGTCCGGACGGACCCCGGTCCCGGTCGAACCGCGGCGGGCCGGAGCGGTCGAAGCGCGGCGGGCCGCCGCGGTCGAAGCGGTCGTCTTCCCGCCGCGGGGGACCGGAGCCCGCATCCCGCGGTCCGCGGAACCCGCCGCCACCGCGGTCACCGCGGAACCCGCCGTCGCCGCCGCGGAACCCGCCGCGGTCGCCCCGGAACCCGCCGGGTCCACCGCGGGCGCCGCCGTCGCCCCCGCGGAAGCCACCGTCTCGGCCGCCGTCGCCGCGCGGCTGGAAGTCACGGGCCGGAGGACCCTCCGGCTGGCCGGCGCCGGCCTGGGCCACCTCGGCGTGGACCGGGCGCCCCTTGATCTTGGCGTTACCCAGCGCCGTGATCACCCGCTCGACGAACTCGGTCGGCACGTCGACGAAGGTGTAGGCGTCGAGGATGTCGATCGCGCCGATCGCGCGCCCGGGGATGCGGGCCTCGTTGGCGATCGCGCCGACGATGTCCTGCGGGCGGACCATCTGCTGGCGGCCGACGTTCAGGAAGAGCCGGGTCATCCCGGTCTCGCCCCGACCACGGTCCGCCACGCTGAAGGTGGCGAGGTCGTCTTCCTGCACGTTCTCCGGCGCGCTGCGGCCGGTCTCGTCGGCGTACAGCTTGAGCACCGCCGCCGCGACCTCGAGGACGTCGCGCTCGTCGGCCAGGTCCTCGATGACCTGCCGGTACGGGGACACGCCGGTGGCGTCCTTGAGGGCCTCTTCGATCTGGCCCTTCATCGCCTCGCGTCGCCGCTCCGCGACGTCGGCGAGGGTCGGCAGGCGGCGGATCTCGATCTTGGCCCGGACGATCCGCTCGATCTGCCGCAGCCAGCGGGTCTCCTTCGGCGTGATCAGCGTGATCGCGTCGCCCCGCCGCCCGGCGCGGCCGGTCCGGCCGACCCGGTGGACGTAGGCCTCGGCGCTCTCGGGGATGTCGAAGTTGATGACGTGGCTGACGTCGGGGATGTCGAGACCCCGCGCCGCGACGTCGGTGGCGATCAGCACGTCGGCCTGGGCGCCGCGGAACCGCCGCATGACGCGGTCCCGCTGCGGCTGCGAGAGGTCGCCGTGCAGCGTCTCCACCGCGTAGCCGCGGGCCAGCAGCGCCTCGCCGAGCTCGTCCACCGCGTGCTTGGTGCGGCAGAAGATCATCGTGCTCGTCGGCTCCTCGGCGTCGAGGATCCGGGTCAGCGCGTCGGTCTTGCGGGAGCGCGGCACCTCGTAGGCGGTCTGCCGCGTCTCGGCGACCGTCATCTGCTTGCTGGCGACGGTGACCCGCCGCGGGTCGCGCATGTGGTGCCGGGCGAGCTCGACGATCCGCGGCGGCATGGTCGCGGAGAAGAGCGCCGTCTGGCGCTCGGTCGGCACCTGCTCGAGGATCCACTCGATGTCGTCGATGAACCCCATGTCGAGCATCTCGTCCGCCTCGTCGAGGACGAAGAAGCGGGTCGACGCGAGGTTCAGCGTGCCGCGCCGCATGTGGTCCATAACGCGGCCGGGGGTCCCGACCACGATCTGGACGCCGCGCTGGAGGCCTCGGAACTGGCGCTCGTAGGGCTGGCCGCCGTAGATCGGCAGCGTCTCGACCTCCTTGTGGCGGCCGTACTTGTGGAGCGCCTCGGAGACCTGGATCGCCAACTCCCGGGTCGGGCAGAGGATCAGCGCCTGGACGGTCCGGTCGCGGGGATCGATCGACTCGATGATCGGCAGCCCGTAGGCGGCCGTCTTGCCCGACCCGGTCTGGGCCTGGGCGATGACGTCGACCCCCTCGAGCAGCACCGGGATCGTCCCGAGCTGGATCGGGGTCGGCTCCTCGTAGCCGACGTCCCGGATCGACCGCAGCAGCGCTCCGCTGAGGCCGAGGTCCTCGAAGGTCGGTGTCGCCTCGTCGTCGACCGGAGCGGCGGCGAGGGCCGCCGCCCGCTCGGTCACCTGGCGGTCGTCCGCGGTCGGCCGGTCCGGGCGATCGTCCCGGGTCGGCCGGCCCTCGCGGTCGTCCCCGCGCCGCGGCTCGAACGCCCGTCGCTGGTCGTCGGCGGCGGCACGCGGCAGGTCTCGCTCCCGCCGCTGGTCGCGCCGGTCGCCCCGCTCGGGGGCAGCGGTCGTCTCGGCGCGGCCAAACGCGGTGTCGCGCTCAGCCGGCGCGGCACGGTCGAACGGCGCCTCCGGGGCGGGCTCGGCGACCGGCTCGACCGCGGCCGGCGCCGCGGCGGCGAGATCGTCCCGCTCCGCCAGGTCCTTGCTCGGCGCCACGTCGGCAACCGAGACGGCCGGCTCGTCGGGCAGGGTCGGGCGGGCGGCGGCGAGCGCCTCGTCGACGCTCCCGGCCGTCGCCTCACCGTTCGGCGCGGTGGCCCCGTCGGTCTGGGTCGCCGCCCCGGCGGCACCGGCCGTCAGCCGCATCGGACGCTTGGGGCGCACGACACGGGCGGTCCGGACACGCACGGGGGTGCGGACGGCGGGCACGCCCGTCGTCGCATCCGCCGGCTCGGCCATCGCGTCCGCCACCGGCGCCGCCTCCGCGACGGGTTCGGCCAGGGCGGGCTCACTCGGAACCGGCGCGGGCGAATCGGCCGTCTCGACGGCCTCCGCGGCCAGCGCATCGGCGTCGCCCGTCACAGGGGCCGTGATCGCCTCCTCGCCGGTGCCATTCGGGGCGGCCTCGACGACCGCTTCCAGGTCCCGCGCGGGCACACCGGTCGCGGCCGCGCCGTCCTCGTCGGGGGCGGTCGGCGCGCGGTCTTCGGCCGAGAGCGGCGCCACCTCGGCGGCGGCCAGGGCCGTATCGTCGAGGGGCGTCGTCGGATCCGTCAGGGACGCGCCGTCCTGCTGGACGCCGTCGCCATCGACGGCCGGCGCCTCGTCGGCACTCGTTCGCTTCGTCGTCTTGGACCGGCCGGAGCCGGAAGTGGTCGATGCCATGGGAAACCTCGTTCCGTCGGAGAGGGCGCCGGTGCGGGCCGGGAAGAGGCGCACCCATCCCCCCAGAGCGAGGGACTCGGCGAAACCCGGCGTGAAGGGGGCGGGCGCCATCGCGCCGGGCCCCACCGCCTCGCGGCGTTGACCGACCGTCGACCGCTCACGGCCCGACGGTGTCCACACGGCGCGCGGGCGACGGCAGGCCGCGCCCGCGACCCGCCGAACCGCATCCGCACATGCTGTACCGGAAGGGAAGCGTTCGGGGACCGCAGCGGGGGCCGACACGAGACCAGGGGCACATGCAGAAGTTCGCGAAGTGTACCACGGTTATGTCGGGCGCCCGCCGGGCCCGGCCCGGATGGTAGATTCTCCCGAGCGCGGTGGGGGAGCCATCGCCACGGCAGAGGGGGAGCTCCTTGGACGTCGACACTCGTGGGCAGGCGAGCACCTCGCACCCCGCTCAGGATCCCGCGCCCGCGTCGGGCCACTCCACAGAGGCGATCTCGGCGCCAACAGAGCCGGCGAGCGTCGCGGTGAGCGCCGATCCGACACCGGCGGTCGTCCCGGCGTCGCCCGGGACCGATGCGCCGTCCGCCCTCGACGACGAGGGGCTGGACTATCGCCGCCGGTACCGGGGCCTGATCGGCGTCCGGTCGAAGGTTCCCATCCGCGACCGGGCGATCCTGTCGCTCGTCTACACCCCCGGCGTCGCCGAGGCCTGCCTGGCGATCAAGGACGACCCGCTCGCCAGCTACGACCTGACCTGCCGCGGCAACACGATCGCGCTTCTGACCGACGGCTCCGACCTCTTCGGCCGGGAAGGGGGGCCGCCGGAAGCGGCGATCCCCATCGCCGAAGGCAAGAGCGTGCTGCTCAAGACCTTCGCCGGGGTCGACGCCTTCCCGATCTGCCTCGACACCCACGACATCGGCGCGATCGTCGAGGCCGGCAGCGCGATCACCCCGACGTTCGGCGCGATCTGCCTCGACGACATCGCCGCCCCGCGCGCCTTCACCATCGCCGACCACCTGGAGAAGGCGGGCGACATCCCGGTCTTCTCCAACCAGCACCACGGCACGGCGATCCTCGTCCTCGGGGCCCTCCTCAACGCGCTGAAGGTGGTCGGAAAACCGCTTGAGCGGGCGCGGGTGGTCATTAGCGGCGCGGGGGTGGCCGGCATCGGTGTCGCGCGGCTGCTCGTGCGGTCGGGCGTGCGCAACCTGGTCGTCTGCGACCGGGCCGGGGCGATCTACCGGTACCGGCCGGAGCGGATGAACTGGGCGAAGGCCTACGTCGCCAAGGAGACCAACCGCGAGGGCCGCCGCGGGCCGCTCGCCGAGATGCTGGTCGGTGCCGACGTCTTCGTCGGCCTCTCGACCGGCGGGATCGTCACCGAGGCGATGGTCGCCTCGATGGCCAAGGACGCGATCGTCTTCGCGCTGGCGGTGCCGGAGCCCGAGATCGCGCCCGAGGCCGCGCGCGCCGGCGGGGCGCGGGTCGTCGCCACCGGCCGCAGCGACTTCGCCAACCAGATGGACGTCTCGCTCGTCTTCCCCGGCGTCTTCCGCGGCCTGCTCGACTGCCGGGCCCGCAACATCCGGCTGCGGACCCTGCGCTACGCCGCCGAGGCCCTCGCGGCGATGGTCCGCCCCGACGAGCTGCACGCCGACTTCGTGGTGCCACGGATCTTCGACTTCCGCGTCGCCCCGGCGATCGCCGCGGCCACGGTGCGGGCGACCACCGAGGCCGGCGAGGCGGGGCGCGAGATCGCGCCCGAGGCGGTGTCCGAAAAGACCCGCCGCTACGTCTATGAGGGCCGCCTGCTGCCGTCCCGACCGAGCCGGCGCGGCGAGGGCAAGACCTTCCGCGAGGAGGCGATCGACCTCCGGATGCGCAACGGCGGCGTGCTCGAGGTCGAGAGCAAGATCCCGATCCGCGACCACCACATCCTGAACCTGCTCTACGTGCCGCCGGCGGCGCTGCTCCCGGCCCAGGTGATCAAGGACGACCCGGCCCAGGTGACCGAGCTGACCAGCAAGGGCAACCTGGTCGCGATCGTCACCGACGGCTCGGCGGTGCTTGGGCTGGGCGACATCGGGCCCCAGGCCGCGCTCCCGGTGATGGAGGGCAAGGCGGTCCTCTTCCGCTCCCTGGCCGGGGTCGAGGCGTTTCCGATCTGCCTGGCGGCGCGCGACCCCGACGAGATCGTGCGCATCGTCCGCGCGATCTCGCCGAGCTTCGGCGGGATCAACCTGGAAGACATCGCGGCCCCCCGCTGCTTCGAGATCGAGGCCAAGCTGCGCGCCGAGCTCGACATGCCGGTCTTCCACGACGACCAGCACGGGACGGCGATCGTCGTCGCCGCCGGGCTCCTGAGCGGGCTCAAGCTGCGCGGCTCGCTGATGGGCGACGTGCGGGTCACGATCAACGGCGCTGGCGCGGCCGGGATCGCCGTCGCCAAGCTCCTGCTCGCGCTCGGCGTCGGCGACCTGGTCCTCTGCGACCGGTCGGGCGCGATCTACCAGGGCCGCCCCGGCCCGATGGACCAGTCGAAGCACGACATCGCGGCGGTCACCAACAAGTCGGGGATCACCGGCGGGCTGGCGGATGCCGTCGCCGGCGCGGACGTCGTCGTGGGCCTCTCCGCCGCCGGCGCGCTGACGCAGGCCATGGTCCGCTCGATGGCCAAGGACCCGCTCGTCTTCGCGCTGGCCAACCCGACCCCGGAGATCACCCCCGACCTGGCCAAGGAGGCGGGCGCCCTCGCGGTCGCGACCGGGCGCAGCGACTTCCCGAACCAGATCAACAACTCGCTGGCGTTCCCCGGGGTCCTCCGCGGCGCCCTCGACGTCAAGGCGCGCACGGTCAATGACGAGATGAAGATCGCGGCGGCGGAGGCGATCGCCGCGCTGGTCACCCCGGAGGAGCTGACACCCGAGTTCCTGATCCCCGACAGCCTGGACCTGCGGGTGCCGCCGAAGGTCGCCGGCGCCGTTGCGAAGGCCGCCGTCGACACCGGCATCGCCCAGCTCCCGCTCGACCCGCGGGAGGTCGAGGCGCGCACCCGCGACCTGGTCTACGAGGGGACCTATACCCGCTGATACCGGGCATCGGTGCTGTCACTCCGCGTGTGTCGGCAGACCGCACCGTGCCCATCGGGGAACGGCTTGGGGCTAGTCGGGCGTCACGTCCGCGGCGGCGCGGACGATCGCACGGACGCGGCCGGGGTCGACCGGATTGGCGAGCACCCCGTCCCGCTTGGCGGCGGTGCCGACGATCACGCCGTCGGCGTGCCGCAGCAGATCGGCCGCCGTCGCGGCGGAGGCGCCGCTGCCGACGTAGAGCGGCGTCTCGGGAACCGCCGCCCGGACCGCGGCGAGCGCCGCGAGGTCGGCGGGCTGGCCGGTCGCGCGGCCGGAGACGATCACCGCCGCCGCGAGCCCCCGCTCGACCGCGTCCTCGGCCAGGTCGCCGATCGGACGGGGGGCGAGCGCGGCGGCGTGCTTCACGTCGACGTCCGCCCAGACCGCGATCGGCGCCGCGAGGCGGCGGATCAGCGCCTGGACCTCTTCGGCCCGCCCCTCGATCAACCCCTGGTCGGTGACCGCCACGCCGGCGTAGACGTTCGCTCGGACGAACCGGCCCCCGACGGCGGCGGCGACCGCGACCGCCGCCAGCACGTCGTTGCGGAGCACGTTGATCCCGATCGGCAGCCCACTGGCATCACCGACCGCGATCGCGGCGCGCGTCATCGCCGCGACCGTGAACGGCCCGACCCGATCTCGGGTGAAGGGGACGTCACCGAAGTTCTCGACGATCAGGGCGTCGGCGCCGCCCTCGGCGTAGGCCGCCGCGTCGTGCCGCGCCGCGTCCAGCAGGGACCGAAGGTCGGCCGCGCTGCCGCCGCGCGCGGTGCCGGGCAGCGGCGCCAGGTGGACCACCCCGACGACCCGGGGCGTGCCCCGGCGGTGGTGGCCGAACGGGGCCTTCGGATCCGGCGCGGCGGTCATCGGGATAGCCTCATGGCTTCGCGAACCTCGGAACGGCCGGAAACCCGTCCCCGGGCGGGGCTGTCCTTGCCGACCGCCTCGGGACACGACTCGCACCCGCCTGGGGGCTTGTCTGGGCTACGCCGCACGCTCAGCGGCCCGCGTTGAGGGCCGCGACCCCCGCCGCGAAGGCCCCGAGGGCGAAGAGCACCATGAAGAACGCGAACATCGCGTACGCCCCACGCGACTGCACCGCCCGCGGCTCCTTGAGCAGGTAGCGCGAGCGCAGCAGGGAGAGGGCGAAGAGCAGCGCCCCGCCCGCAATCCCGAACCACAGGAGTGCCTGACCGCCCACCGTCGACCGTCCCCGCCCGCGCCCGCCGCACCCGCCTACCGCTCTCGGGGCTGCCCCTCGAGCGAGATGATGTCGAGCTCCTCGATGACTTCCTGCACCCCGCCGACGCGCGACGCGACCGCCTCGGCGTTCTCGGCATCGTCCAGCGTCTCCACCGCACCGCGCAGGCGGACGACCCCGTCCCTGGTGTCGGCCTGGATCACCATGTCGGTCGTCAGCGCGTCCTCGGCGAGTTCCCGGATGACGGCCTGGTTGATGTCGTCGTCGTTGCGCTCGTCGAAGCCCGCCTCGCCGACGTTGCCGTCCATCGAGGTCGCCTCGAAGCCGCCGACGATGGCCAGGCCCTCCCGGTCGTCGGTGACGCGCGTGACCGGGTCCGTCGGGGGGAAGTAGGGCTCGGCCTCGGCGACCGACTCCTGGGAGTCGGTGGTCCCGATGTCTTCGGTGAAGTCGGGTTCGATCCCCATCGGCGCGTCGAGGACCTCGTTCTCGTCACGGTCCACGTCGAGGTAGCTGAAGCCGGTCGCACCGAGCCCCGGCGAGACGTCCGCGTCGTCGCCGATCTCGAAGGCGCCGACCGGCGCGGTCGGCATCACGTCCAGGCTATCGTCGACGGCGAGCCCAGCCGGACCGGCCAGCGCCCTCGCGACATCGAGCACTGCCTGGTGTTCCGACGCCGAGCCGACCTCGCCGGAGAGGTAGAGGGTGCCGTCGCGCACCTCGGCGCCGACGAAGATCTCGACATCGGAGAGCGCCGCGGTCAGCCTCCCGACGAGCTCGTCCGCCTCCGTCCCGCCCATAGTCCCGCCGGATCGGTCGCTCGCGTCCGTCGCCATCCGTCCTCGCCTCCCGTCACCCGCCCGCGGCGAAGGCCGCCCGAGCCCGTCCAATGTCGAACCGTCGATCTGTCGAAGTCGGCGGTCATGCCCGTTCGGCCGCCGCGGGCGGACCGGGGACCCAACGTTCCCCGTTGCTCTGTCCGGGCCGTCATCGCAGGAAGGGTGCCGGTCGGCGGCACTCGGGCGACGCGGTCGTCGCCTGCAGGCACCGAGCCGGCGTCATGGTGCAGGAAGATCGCCACCAGCCCGACCCCACGGTATCCTGCCAGGGGTCGTGGGCGAGCACCGTCGCCGGGCGCCGTCGCCGCGGGCGGAGGCGAGACCAGCCGCGCCGAGGGAGGGCCGTGACCGAGCGCGGGGAGCAGCAACGGCACCGGGGCCGAGCGACACCCGACGGGCAGGTCGACGCGGCGCCCGCGGCGCCGGCGCCGGGGGTCGGCGCCCGGGGAACGCTGGGCCGGGCCGTGGGGCAGCCGCCGCCGGGACGTCGGAGCGCGCTGCCCGAGGCCCCCGACCGCTACCGATACTCGATCGCGGAGCTCGAAGAGCAGACCGGGATCAACGCCCGGACGATCCGGTACTACATCGGCAAGGGGCTGCTCGCCCCCGCCTACGGTCGGGGCCCGACGGCGACCTACGACCTCGGCCACCTCCTCCGACTCCGGATGATCCGCCACCTCCAGGAGGTGGAACGCCTCCCGCTGGCGGAGATCAAGGAACGCCTGGGCCGGCTCTCGGACGAGGCGATCGAGACCCTGCTCGGGGTCGAGACGCGGCCGGCCGAAGATCGCTGGCGGCGGATCGCCCTCCACCCCGACATCGAGCTGCACGTCCGCGACCGGGGCCAGAACCCGCGCGGGGACCAGGCCTTCGAGGACGCGGTCGAGCTCATCGTCGGGCTCGCCCGGCCGGTCATCGACCGCCTGGAGGGACCCCGGTGACGCGACGTCGGCGAGCGGCGCCGGTCCGACCGTGGCGGCGGCCCCACCCGGACGGGAGCGACGCCCGCGCCGATGGGGCAAGGAGCGACCCATTGCACGGAGAAGACCGACCATGACGGCGCGTGAGAGCTTCGGCAGCGGAAGCCACGGGGGCATCGTGGGCGGGGGAGGCCGGGGGCCGATGCCCGGTCAGCGAGGCGGCCCGGTCGCACCCGGCACGCTCGACGAGCTGGTCCGTGAGGCCCGCCGCCGCTGGGCGAGCGGCGTCGCCGTGGTCACCACGCGGGAGGAGGCCGGGTTCCGGGGCGCAACGGTGTCGGCGTTCGTCGTCGTGTCCCTCGACCCGCCGCGGCTGCTCGTCTGCCTCGACAACGAGGCCCGGATGTCCGCGCTCGTGCCGGAGGTCGGCGCCTTCGCCGTCTCGATCCTCGACACGGCCCAGGAGTTTCTGGCCGAGCGATTCGCCGGCCGTGCCCCGCTGCCCGACGCCCGCCTGACCGGCATCCCGCATCGCCTCACCGCGAGCGGCTGCCCCCTGCTGGTCGGCGCCCTGGCCGGGTTCGACTGCCGGGTCGCCGCCACCCACGACGGGGGCGACCACCTCATCGTCGTCGGGGACATCCTCGCGGCGATGGCCGGCGACGAGGGCGATGACCCGCTGATCACCTACGGTGGCGGGTACCGCACGCTGGAGCCGGCGTGACGGCCGCGGGCGGCGACGACCCCACGGCGGTCAGCGCCCGGCTCTGGGTGCCGGACAACCCCGACGGCAGCGGCTGGGCCGACGTCGACTGGGTCAGCGCCGTCCGCGGCAGCCGCTACCACTATCGCCACGGGTTGCCGCTGGCCGACGCCCGCGCCGCGCGTTCGCCCTTCTACGCGGTGACGACCCGGCTCGAGTCGGCCGCGCTGTCACCCCACGAGAACACCTACTACGTCCCCGGCGACGCGCTGGCCGACTTCCTGGCCGAGGTCGCCCTCGCCGGGGGAGCGGAGGTGATCTGGCACGTCGCCCCGTGCGCGGACCCTCCCCCGGACAGCCGCGTCCAGGGTCCCGGCGAGCCCGGGCGCGTCGGCACCTGACCAGAGGGCGCGGGCTCAGCCCTGCCTCGGGGGCGCTACACCCTCGACCGTGCCTCGTCGGGGTCGGCCCGGCCACCCGGCGGGAAGCTCACGATCCGGATGGTCGACAGCCCGTGCTGGACCTCCGCGACGATATCCGCCTCGGTCATCGCGCGGCCGTCTGCCCAGGCGCCGGCGAACACGTCCTCGCCCACCGATGCGCGATGGGCGGCCACCGCCCGGGTGTGCTGGGCCTCGTTTGGAGCCGGGCGCCGGAGATCCCTCTCCCCTCGGAGCCGGTCGACCGGGACCACCACGCGGATCGCCCGGACGCCCTCACCCAGCCCGCCGAGGACCTCGGCGGCCAACTCGGCGCACTCCGCGAAGACCGCCGCGTGACCGGACTCGTGGATCGGCGTCAGCGCGGTCAGCACCTCGCCGAGCGGGGCGCCCGGGTCTCCCTGGCGCCGCAGGGCATCCGCGGCGTTGGCGGCGGCGATCCCGGCCGAACCCCGGTCGCCCATCTCGCGGAAGAGCGCCGCGGCTTCGGTGGGGCGGCGCTCCTGGTCGGGGAGCGACGCCGCCGCGGCCAGCCCCACCTCGAACGCGACGTCGACCCGGGTGCCGGGGACCGGCAGTGGGCGGACGACGGCCCGGCTGGTGGCCACGTCGGCGGAGGCGCGGCCGGCCCCGAGTCCGGGTTCGAGCACCTGGCGCAGGCCGCGGAGCGCCTTGGAGAGCCCGTTCGCCGCGGCGTCGCACCCGGCCTCCGGCCAGAGCCCGTCGAGGACCCGGTCGCGAGGGAGCACGTGTCCGGGCGTCGCCAGGAGAAGGCGGAGCAGCGATCGTGGCGCCCGGCGCGGCCACGCGTCCTCCGCGATCGGGCGGTGACCGATCGCCAGCCGGACCGGCCCCAGCAGATGCGCGCGGAGCGGGGCCACCGGCGCGACGACCGCGGCGACCGGCTGCTCCAGGGGTCTGCTCCGTGAGACCATGGCGCGGCGCCCCCGGGGGGACTCCGACCGGGGCAGGTCGACCGGCGAGCAGGGCCGGTCAGCGCGATCGGTTCCGGGAGGAACGCGGGGGCCGATCAGACCGCATCGCCGTGACAGGGAGCCAACCCTCGGCGATGGCCGGGCGCCCGAGCGAACTGGAACGCCATAGCGGTCCCCCACCCTGGACGTATCAACGGATCCGGGGACGGCGCACCGGCGGCACGAGGATTGACAGGGGGGCTAGCCAGCGCGGGCGCCAGGGCCTACGGTGGGTTCGTCCTCCAATGCCGACGTTGGGGCGGGCCGCGACGCATCACCCCGGCGGCGCCGGGTTGTTCTCGGGCGCCGACTGCTCGCTATCCACCACCGAAGGAGCCCGCGATGTCCCTGCCGACGCGGATCGCCCTGGGGGTCGCGCTTGCCGGCGGTGCCGGCGCCGCGCTGACCCGCCGGAGGGCCACCCAGCCACGGTCCGGACCGGGGCACCGGACGGAGACCGAAGCCGACTACCGGACCGCCGACCATCGCGTCCTGATCCTCGGCGGCGGCTTCGGCGGCATCGCCACCGCGCTCGAGCTCGACCGCCGCCTGCGCGACGTGCCCGGCACCAGCGTGCTGATCGTGGACCGCGACGCGGACCTGCTCTACACCCCGCTGCTCTGGACCGTCGCCGACGGCCGCGCCAATCCCAGCCACGTCGTCGTGCCGATCCGCGCCCTGCAGCGGGGCCGCTCGTTCCACGTCCTCCACGCCGACGTGACGGGCATCGACCTCGACGCTCGCGAGGTGCGGACGAGCGCCGGGTCGCGGCCCTACGACCACCTGGTGATCGCCCTCGGCAGCCTGACGGCGATCCCCGACCTGCCAGGGCTCCGCGACCGGGCGCTGCGGTTCGCCACGCCGAGCGACGCCCTCGAGCTGCGCAACCACCTCATCCAGGCGGTGGAGGCGGCCCACGGCGCGACCGACCCCGCCGAGCGCGACGCCTACCTCACCTTCGTCGTCGGCGGCGGCGGCGACACGGGCATCGAGCTGGCCGCGACCATCCACGAGTACCTGACCCAGGGGCTCCTCGAGGAGTACCCCTGGCTGGCCGACGCGCCGCTGCGGATCGTCGTGGTCGGACGGGCCGACCGCCTGGTGCCGATGAGCAGCCCGCGGACGTCGGACTCGGTCCGGCGCGTGCTCGAGGAGGAGGGGATCGAGGTCCTCACCGGCGCCAGCATCGACGGCGCGACCGAGACGGCGGTGCTGACCAGCAAGGGCGAGATCCCGGCACGGACCCTCTTCTGGGCGGCCGGGATCACCGCGCCGGAGGTCGTCCGCTCACTGCCCGTCGAGCACGCCCGCAACGGGGCGGTGATGGTCGACGACCGGCTCCTGCTCCACGACCACCCCGAGGTCGCGGTGATCGGCGACTGTGCCTGGGCGTTCAGCGCCGACGACGGTCAGCCCGTCCCCCCGACCGCTCAGGCCGCCGAGCACCAGGGTCGGTACATCGGCCGGGCGATCGCGGCTCGGATCGTCGACCCCGCGTCCAGGCCCGCGCCGTTCCGGTTCAAGACGAAGGGGCGGCTGGCGCTGCTGGGCAGCGGGACCGGCGTCGCCGAGGTGGGGGGCCTGACGTTCTCCGGGCTGCCGGCCTGGGCCCTCTGGCACGGCTACTACCTCTCCCGCATCCCGTCCTGGCGCAACCGCCTGCGCCTGGCCACCGACTGGCTGCTGGCCGCGGTCACCGGCCGGGAGACGACCCAGCTCCGCCTCAACCCGCCGACCGCGCTGGGGCAGGGGGCGGATCTGGCGCCGGCCGGCAAGCGTGACCTGGCCCAGGGGGAGACGACCACCCAGGGCCAGGCGAGCGCCATCGGGTAGCGCGAACCGCCACGACCCGATCGGACATCCGCGAGCCGCTGGTTCGCCCCGGGCGCAGCTGACCCGAACCGGCAACCGGGACGGACACGAAAGGCAAATCGAGAGATGACGGCGCGGCACGGCGGACAGGACCGGGTCGTGGCGGTCGTGGCTTCGCCGCTCGAAGACGACGTCGCGACCCGGCTCGTCGACGCGCGGCCGGACAGGGTCGAGGTGGTCTTCCGCCCGGACCTGCTGCCGCCGGCGCGGTTCGCGGCCGACCACAACGGCGACCCGTCCTGGCGCCGCGACGCCGACCAGGAGCTGGCCTGGCGCGCCATCCTGGCCCGGGCCGAGATCACCTGGGACATGGCCACGCTGGGGACGGACGGCCCCCGAACCCTCTCGCCGTCGCTGCGCTGGGTCCAGACGACCTCCGCCGGGGTCGGGCCGCGGGCGGCCGCGCTCGGCCTCGGTGGGAGCGACGTGCTGGTCACCACCGCGAGCGGCGTCCACGCCCGCCCGCTGGCCGAGTTCGTCCTCGGCGCGCTGCTCTTCCACACCAAGCGCTTCGCCCACCTTCAGGCCGACCAGCGCGCGCACCGCTGGGAGCGCTTCGCCGCCACCGAGCTACACGGACGGACGATGGCCATCGTCGGCCTGGGCCGGATCGGGCGGGAGGTGGCCCGGGTCGCCCGTGCCCTGGGGATGACCGTCTGGGGCTCCGCGCGGTCGGCTGCCGCGGACAACGACGGTGCCGCGGCGGCCGCGCGGGGCGTCGACCGCCTCTTCCCACCCGATGAGCTGCACACCCTCCTCGCCGGCGCCGACTGCGTCGTCCTCGCCGCCCCCCACACCTCGGAGACCGAGGGGCTCATCGGCGCCGGAGAACTGGCGGCGATGCGACCCGGCGTCGTGCTGATCAACATCGCCCGCGGCGCGGTGCTCGACGAGGACGCCCTGATCGCCTGCCTGCGGTCCGGCCAGGTCGGCTTCGCCGCGCTCGACGTGGCCCGAACCGAGCCGCTCCCCCCCGACTCGCCGCTCTGGGACCTGCCGAACGTGCTGATCTGTCCCCACTCCGCCTCGACGGTCGCCGACGAGAACCACAAGATCGCCGACCGCTTCCTGGCCAACCTCGACCACTACCTGGACGGCCGCTACGACCGGATGGCGCCGCTCCTTGACCTGGCGCGGGGCTACTGACGGTACCTGTTTCGCCTCGCGCCCGCGGCGACCGATCGGAAGGAACGACGATGCCGCTACCCGAGCGCGCGGCGGCCGCCGTCGCCGCGGCGGCACGGTGGAATCACGACGGTGCGGTCGAGCTGCTCGGGATCTTGCCATCGGCGCCGGACCGGGTGGCGGTGAAGGAAGACCCCTGCGGGCCGCTCCATCTGCTCTTCGACGGCCCGAATCTCTGCTGGGCCGCGACCGCCCCGCCGTTCCCGACCGAGGATCGGGAAGGCTGCGCGGCCTTCGGGCGGGAGTGGCGAGCCCGGGCGGTCTCGGTCGCCGAACTGGCCGATGTCCTCGCGATCGCGCTCCCCGAGGGGCGCCGCGTCCGTCGTGACGGGCATGGCTGGGGGCGACTGGCCTGACGGCGCCTCGCGTCGCGGCATCCCGGATGCGCGCGTGCGGCCCATGGGCACCACCAGGGACGACCGAGGCGACCGCGAGCCGCCACCCGGCACGACGCTGCCCGAGGACGCGGCGCTCGACGCCGCGCTCGGGATCACCCACCACGAGGCGACGGTCAACGGCGTTCGCCTCCACTATGTTGCGGCGGGACCGGCCGACGGGCGGCCGGTGATCCTCCTCCACGGCTTCCCCGAGTACTGGTACTCGTGGCGCCACCAGCTGCCGGCCCTGGCCCGGGCGGGCGTCCGCGCCGTCGCGCCCGACCTCCGCGGCTACAACCGTTCGGAGAAGCCGCGCGGGGTGGCGGCCTACCGGGTAGCGACGCTGACCGAGGACGTGGCGGGGCTGATCGCCCACCTGGGTACGGAGCGCGCCGCGGTGGTCGGCCACGACTGGGGTGGCGTCATCGCCTGGGAGCTGGCGGCGCGCCGCCCGAACGTCGTCGACCGACTCGTCGTGCTCAACGCGCCGCATCCGGCGAGGCTGGCCCGGGCCCTCCGCGGACCGGCGCAGCCGCTGCGGTCCTGGTACGTCGCCGCCTTCCAGGTCCCGTGGCTGCCCGAGCGTCTCCTCGCCACGGGCGACTATCGAGCCCTGCGCGAGGTGTTTCGGCGGGAGCCGACCCGCCCCGGCGCGTTCACCGAACAGGACATCGGACGCTACGTGGCCGCGATGCGGCGACCTGGGGCGGCGACGGCCACCATCAACTACTACCGGGCCGCGGTCCGGGAGCGGCTGCCGCACCCCCGCCGCGGCGCGACTGTCGGCACGATCGCGGTCCCCACCCTGCTGCTGTGGGGGGACCGCGATCCGCACCTCGGCGTCGAGCTGACCCGGGGCCTGGAACGCTGGGTGCCCGGCATCCGGGTGGAGCGCTTCCCCGCCGCCAGCCACTGGCTGCAGCACGACGAGCCCGACCGGGTGTCCGACGCGATCCTCGGGTTCCTCGACGCGCCGGCGTGACCATCGTTCGGGTGATCCCTGGCCGGACGGGCCGCGATCCGGGCGGCCGTCGCTGAAGCAGGGGCCGACACCGAATCCAGACAGTCGCGCGAGGGATAGGGGGACTGGTCGTCCCCACCCATCCGAAGCGATCCTCGAGGTCGGGGGCTCCGGCACCAAGCCGGCTGACGCCGGCCGCGGACCGGCCCGGCGAGGCCCCGGCGAACACTCGGATTCCGTATGACAGCGCGGGGGGGTGCGTCTCGCCGGCGACACCCACTCCCGCCGCCTCCCGGTTCCGCGGTTTTGCATCTCGGCTTACCCCGTCACGACGTCACGGATTCCTCCGCACACCACCCCGCGCTGCCCCGGCCTGCCCAGCGGGGCATCGCCTCCTGGGAGGGCGTGCGCGGGTCTCCCGGCGTTGCCGTGCCCACCGGGCGGTGCTACGCTCCGGTCACCGCACCCCGCCACGCGCCGCCGCGTGCCCGGGTGCCCGCCATCGGGACGCGAGGTCGCGCGCCGAGGTCGGCTCCCGCACCCGTCCATTCCCCGCGCCGCCCCATAGCCACGCGCCGCCCTGGCCAGCCACGAGGGGACCGCCCGTGCCGACTACGCCCACCATCCCCCCGTCGCTCGACCCTGACGACCGGGTCGCCGTCGACCTCGACGGTGTGCTCACCGAGCATCCCCGGCCCCTGGCGGCCGCGGCCTCCGCGCGATTCGGGTTGGACCTGCCCGGGCGCGCCTTCGTCGATAGTGCCGGGCTCAACGTGCCCGATGCCGTGCGCGACTGGGTCTACGGTGCCGACGGACCGGCCGCCGCGCTCCGCCCGGCCCCCGGCGCGGTGGCGTTCCTGGACGACCTCGTGGCGCGGGTGGGGCGCCGCAACGTGATCGTGATCACGGCCCGCCCCGCCGCCTCGGCGGGGCCGACGGTCGACTGGCTCGCCCGCCACGGGTTCCCCTCGGTCGAGGTCTTCTTCGCCGACGACAAGCCCCGAGTCGCCCTCGCCCAGGGCTGCGTCGTCGCCGTCGAGGACAGCGCCCGTCACGCCCGCGCCTACGCCGCCGCCGGATTGACCTGCTACCTCCTCGCCGCGGGGGACGGACAACTCCCGCCGCTTGGGCCCCCGTCGGCCAACGGCGGGAGCCCGGGCGCGGCACCGGGGACGGGGCGCATCCTGCCGGTCGCCGACCTGGCGGCGGTCAGTCGGTCGCTCGCCGCTCCGGGCGACGGGATGCCGGCGCGCGACGACGCGCGACCGCGTCCGGACCGGGTCACCGCGCCGGCCCTCAGGGCGCTTCCGGCACGAGCGCGGATCGTGGTCAGCGACGCCATCCACCCCGCTGCCCGGGCGCGGCTCGCCGCCGCGGCGGACCTGCTCGACGTCGACGGCACCGACCGGGCGGCGTTCCTGGCCGCCCTCCCGGAAGCCGACGCCCTCGTCGTCCGGTCGGAGACGCAGGTCGACCGCGAGGCGATCGCCGCGGCGGCGCGGCTGCGGGTGGTGGCCCGCGCCGGCGTCGGCGTCGACAACGTCGACCTGGTGGCCGCGACCGAGGCCGGTGTGCTCGTCCTCAACACCCCGGGCGCGAACGCGGTCTCGGCCGGCGAGCACACCGTCGCGCTGCTGCTGGCGATCACGCGCCAGCTTCCGCGGGCCGACGCGGCCACCCACGCCGGCCGCTGGGAGCGGAAGCAGCTCACCCCGATCGACCTCCGCGGGCGAACCGTGGGGATCGTCGGCCTCGGCCGCGTTGGCTCGGTCGTGGCGCGCCGGCTCCGGGCGTTCGAGATGGAGGTGGTCGCCCACGATCCCTACGTCTCACCGACCCGGTTCAGCGAGATCGGCGCGCGGTCGGTCTCCTACGAGACTTTGCTCGAGTCCGCCGACGTCGTCACCTTCCACGTCCCCGCCACGGCCGAGACGACCCGGATGCTGGACGCGGCGGCGATCAGGCGTCTCAAGCCGGGCGCGATCGTGCTCAACGTCGCACGGGGCGAGGTGGTCGACCAGGACGCCCTCGCCGAGGCGATCCGCGGCGGGCGGATCGCCGGCGCCGGCGTCGATGTCTTCCCCCACGAGCCGACCACGGAGGGTCCGCTCCACGGCCTGCCCAACGTCGTCCTGACGCCGCACATCGGCGGGTCGAGTGCGGAGGCGCTGGCGGCCGTCGGCGAGGTGATCAGCGTCACCACGCTGGCCGCGCTCCGCGGCGAGGCAGTCCCCAACGCCGTGAACCTGCCGGCGGCGTCGCTCGATGCCCCCGCGCTGCGCCGGCTGACCACGGTCGCGGGGGCGGCCGGGCACCTGCTCGCCGTGCTCGATCCGGACCTGCCTCAAGCCGTCACGCTCACCGTCGACGGTCAGGTGCCCCAGGACGTCGCCGAACACGTCCTCGGCGCGGCGCTCAGCGAGGCGCTCCAGCGGTGGGTCGAGCGCCGGGTCACGCCGGTGAACGCGCGCCTCGTCGGTGACGAGGTCGGCGTCGCCATCCGGTCGGTCATCGGTGATCCCGACCCGAACTGCCCGCCCCGCTTCACGCTGGAGACGGCTGGCGACGAGCCGCACCGGGTGACGATCGGCTGGGACCGCGCCTCGGCCGAGATCACGGCCGTCGATCGCTTCGCCCTCGAGCGGGCGCTCGCCGGCCACGTCCTGATCACCCACCACACCGACCAGCCGGGAGTGATCGGCAAGCTCGGGACGATCCTCGGGCGCCACCGGGTCAACATCGCCGGGATGCAGGTCGGGCGGCACCACCCGGGCGGCGAGGCGCTGATGGTCACCAACGTCGACGACCCGATCCCCCCCGACGCGCTCGCCGAGATCGCGGCCACGCCCGGCGTCGGAACCGCCTACGTCGTGTCCCTGCCCCCGGCCGAGCCCCGCCCCGCCGCGGCACCGGACCTCGCCGTGGCGCGATAGCTCGCGCCGTTCGCCCCGCCCGTGCCGACCCATGATTGGACCAACCGAACGAGATCGGCAGCCAGGGTGTCCCGCGACGTGTCGGCGTGGGCCGCGGCCCGTAGCTCTGGCGTGACGGCAGAGGAGGACGCGTCTCGCTCCAGGTCAGGGCTGGATGAAGCGACCGACTCCGGTTGGGTTCTGGCCGGTAGGGTTCTGTTACGAAACCTGGGTGACCAGCGGGGCCTCACCCGCCAAGTCCGCGGCCGGCTTGAGCCGGCTTCGCCCCTAAGCCGCTGACCTTGGGGCTCGGCACGGGCGGGCGGGCCGTCCCGGCGCTCCCGATACCACCACTGATCAGCCGGATTCGGTATCACTTCAGGTGGGACGCCACCGTCGCGCTACAACGGGCACCGGCCCCGCGGTTCATGCGCCGATCCTACCCTGCGCTACCTGCGCGAAAAAAGGCCGACGCGGCCGACCCGGGGGGAGCGTGCGGGGGCACTCTGAGCCCCCGCCCCGGGATCGGCCGCGTCGGCCAGTCAATCAGTTGATCAGGTGAACCAGGCCGTCGGGGAGGTCTACTCCGCCTCAGCCGTGGTGCCGACCGTGAAGACCGCCGGGGCGTTGGTCGTCGGGTCGATCGTCACGAAGACGTCGATGACCTGACCGGCCTGGACGTCGAACGGCGGCACCTGGTAGAGGGACGCGCCGTCGTTGGATCGAAGCTCCAGCGCCAGCTGCCCCACGGTGACACCGGTGTAGTCGGAGGCACCCGGGTAGGTGACGTCCTCAATCAGGACCGCCCCACCGACCTGCGCCACGTCGACCACGTCGACGCCACTGGCGGCATGGACGGCACGGACTCGGGCGCTGTTCGGCTCGAGCGGACCGCGGTTGACTTCGAACTGGCCGAACTGCAACTGGGCCAGCGGGCCGATCGCCGCGAGCTCGTAGGCCTTGTCGCCCTCGAGGGAGGCAGTCCCGGTGAACACCGCCGCGCCCACGCCGGCACCGGCCGGCGCGATCTTGATCTCGTGGTCACCGGCCGGGACCGCCGCGAACTCGGTGGCCGACTGGAACTGGAGCGTCGGGACGGCGAGCACGCCGTCGACGTAGACCTCGACCGGCCCGGCGTCCGGCGAGGCATGAACGACACGGATTGACGCGACGTTCTCGGTCGGGGTCGCCACCGGCGTGCCGACCATCGGCGTGGCGGCGGCCGGCGTGCCCGGACCCGGAGTCGCGATGCCCGGGGTTCCCTGCGCGAACGCCCAACCGGTGCCGGTGGCCGAGAGCGCAACGGCGGCGACGACGGCCAGGATGCAGACCGGGCCGATCGAACGGACGAGCCACGTGGGAAGCGAAGTGCGGCGGCGGTGTGTCATTGTCCCTCCAGATGGAAGCAAAGGGTCTGCGGCCGTCGTCTCGACCGGCGCCAACGGCTCCCCGTATCACGCCGGTTACGACTGCCCGGGTTGCTCTCGCAGGGACGGTGCCAGCCAGTCAGCGCCCATGTAGCCACGGGCCGCGCGGCCGCCTGCCCTCACGGCGTCGGGGGGGCCGGGGAGGCCGGGGGGGCCGCCGGGGTAGCGCCGGCCGCCACGGCGGCCGGCGCACTCTCGACGAGCAGATCCAGGCCACCATCCGCGACCAGCCCGAGCACGACCAAGGCGTAGACGATGTCGGCCTCGAAGCCGGTGCGGTCCGGCTCCAGCAGCACCTCTCCGTCCGGCCCGAGGACCTCCAGGGCGTAGCTGCCCACCGGGAGTTCCCGTGGCGACGAGGCCGAGGGGTACGCGGCCTCGCCGAGCACCGTCTGATCGCCGCGCTCGACGATCTCGAGCTCGGCGACGTCCGGCGCGGCGTTCACGACCAGCACACGGGTCGTCTCCTCGAGGAGGGGAGAGAGATCGATCGGCACCACGGTGACGCCGATCGAATCGGTGCCGAAGACGCCGCTCACCAGCAGCAACGACGCCTCGCCCGCACGGAGGCGGAGGTCGGCCTCGGCGACGACGGTCTCCGGGTCGCCCGCCGACGTGACCGTGACGGTCGCGGCGTCGCCGGCCGCGACGGCGAGGAAGTCGGACGTCGTTCCGTACTCCAACCTTGTCGCGGCCTCCACCGACGGCAAGACGACGTCCACGGCGCCGATCCCGAGGGCCGCGTGGACGATGTCGACGCAGGCGTCGCCGGGCGAGCCGACGCCGAGCACCTCCGAGCAGGGCCGGCCGCCGACCGGCGTCGCCTCCGGCGAGGCGGCGGGCGTGACACCCTGGGCCACGCCGCCGCGCGCGCTCGACAGGGCGACCAGGAGAGCGACCCCGGCCAGCAGCAGAATCACCGTCGGCACGGCGCCCGGGCTTGTCCACCGGCGGCATCCATCTCGTCTCACGCCCACCTCCCAGAAACCGTGCTCGGTCCCGCCGCCCGTGACGCTCGTCGTCCTCCCGGTCGACCCTCCTGAATCGGGTCGGCCTCGCCATACCGGCACCTGGCCGCGACCGTTCGCTGCCCCACTCTGACGACGCGAATGCCGCACCCGTCTGGTGCGCCCCTCCGGCACCGACCTGATGGCGTCGAACGCCGCCCGTTCTGCTCCCCGCATGTGCCATCGGCCCTGGCGGTCGCTCGCGCCTGGCGCGGATCGGCCGCGCCGAACTCGGGCCAGCCCCAGACCCAGCACACCCCTCGACGAGGAACAGCAAGGCGGTGACCGTCGATCCAGACTCGTCCTGGCAGGTGCCGAGCCAACTCATCGCTCGCCGAGCGCCGCATCTGGCCGGGGGTCACGGATCACCCGGCCGGCTCCCTGACCCCATCCGCGGTCCGGCTCGATCCGCGCAGCACCCAGGCGCCGTCACCGTCAGGCGGGTCAGCGGTGACGAGAACCCCCCGATGCGGCCGCCAACGGCGGCCCCGGATGGGGCCGCCGCCGGGCGAGCAGCGACGACCACCGGACGCCCGTGTCCCGGAGCCGACGGCGACGGAGCGCCCGGCCGGTGCCTAGGCGGCGGGCGAGGCGACCGGAGACGCCGCCGGCGTGCCGCCGATGATCCCGCCCGCGACCGTCGCCTGGACCGAGATCACCATGATGTTCCCGACGTCGGCGACGGACCCGGCCGCGTAGATCGTGACCGCCGTACCGGGGACGAGGGCGTCCACCGGGATCGGCAGGAGCGGGTTCGGGTCGCCGGCGGCGCGGATCTCGACGTCGACCGGGGTCCCGGCCGGCGCCTCGACGTAGTCACTGGTGGTGCCGGCCGCGAGACCGGCGACGATCACCTGGCCGCCCGCGGCGATGTCGACCGCCGGCCCGTCGGTGACACCGTGGACGACCCGGATCCGCGCCGTCTCGCCGGGAAGCGGCGAGAGGTCGACCGTGTTGACCGCCGCGGTGATCGTCCCGGCGGCCAGCGACCCGATCGCCGCGACTTCGTACGCCACGCCCGCCTCGAGCGTTGTGCCGGGCAGGTCGAGCGCGACCGTCGTCGGATCACCGGCGGCCGTGACCCGGACATCGTAGGTTCCGGCAGGGAGCGGCACGAAGCTCGAGGAGGTGCCGAACGCCAGGCTGCTCAGGGCGGCGGTGCCGTCCACGAGAACGTCGACATTCGGCGCGTCGAACGACGCGTGGACGACGTTGACACACGCCACCGACGCGTCACCGATGCCGAGGACCTCGCCGCACGACTGACCGGCGACGGGCGACGCGACGGGCGACGCGGCGGGCGTGCCGTCCTGTGCCCCCGCCGATCGCGTCCAGGTCCCGACGACGAGCATCGCGAACAGGATCACCGCGCTGATCGCCCCGAGCGGGACCGAGCCAAACCGACGCTTTCCGACTTGCATCCGCTGTTCCTCCTCGACGAGCGTTGCCCCATGGCAGGGGGACGGGACGACCGCGCCGCGTCGCTCCCGCAGCGCGCCGCGCGGGGATCGGATCATCGTGCCGGGGAGTGCCCCACCGCCGATGCTCGCGAGACCGCGCAAGGAAGGGGCATCCACCTGGTTATCCGAGTGCGGCGCGTTGCCCTTGCAGTAGCAAATCCTCGGCCAGAATCGCGAGCGTCGGTCGCCGGTGCCGCCGTGGGTGCGCGGCCATCAACCGTCGCCGTGGGGAACGGCGGCGGGCGGACCTGGGGCCGCAGGCCGAGCCCTGCTCACCGTTCGACGGGCGCCTGAACGCGTTGGACGAGCCGAGGGAGCAGCGACCGCGGCAGGAGGCGGGACGCCTGGACCAGGGCACGATTGGCGACCCCGGGGATCACCACCGCCTGCCCTCGGGCCATCCCGCGGTAGCCGGCCTCGGCGACGGCGGCGGGCTCCATGAGGCCGCCCCGCATCAGACCGGAACTCTCCATCGCCGCCCGAGTCTGGAACCCGGTCCGGGTCAGGCCCGGACAGAGCGCGGTCACCGTGACCCCGGTCCCGCGCGTCTCCTCGGCCAGCGCCTGCGAGACGCTGAGCACATACGCCTTGCTCGCGTAGTAGACGGCCATCAGGGGCCCGGGCACGAACGCCGCGGTCGAGGCCATGTTGAGCACCTTGCCGTGCCCGCGGGCGACCATGCCGGGCAGCACCAGCCGGGTGAGGTGGGTGAGGGCGACGACGTTGACCTGGAGCAGGTCGAGGACCGTCGCGAGGTCGGCATCGACGAACGGCCCATAGCTCGCGAAGCCGGCGTTGTTGACGAGCGCGTCGACCTCCAGGCCGGCCGCCTCCACGGCAGCGAGGACCGCCCTCGGGCCGGCGGGATCGGCGAGATCCGCGCGGACGGGCAGCGAAGCCGCGCCGTGGTCCCGCGCGATCGCGTCGCCGAGCACCCGCAGACGGTCCCCGTCCCGGGCGACCAGGACCAGGTCGTAGCCTTCCCGCGCGAGGACCATGCTCAGCTCACGCCCGATGCCGCCCGACGCCCCGGTGACCAGCGCCACGGGCCGGCGACTCTCGTCCAATGCGCGCCGCATTGGACCGCTCCCTTCGATACCGAGCGAGCCCGATCCGACGATGGGATCGGGCAAGACGACGGCGGCGCCCCGGGGTCCGGGGCGCCGCCGTCCTGTCGGACATTTTCAATCAGGCGCCGGAGATGCGCCGTCTGTCGGGGGCGTCTATCCGGCCGGCACGGCCGTCGGGGTCGGCGGCGCGGCGGGGGTGCCGACCCCGGCCTCTTGGGTGACCTCGGCCGCTTCCGGCCCCTCCAGGTCCGGTGTGGCCTCGGGGGTCGCCGGGCCGACCGCGCCGGGCGAGCCGGCGGCCGGGGCGGAGACCTCGAGCAGCGACACGGAGGCGAGCTCCTCGCTATCGCCGACGGCGAACAGGTCGTAGACCATGCCGGCCTGGAGCGCGATCCCCGCCGCCCGGAGCTCGGCGGCTTCCTCCCCAGCGGCGCGGACCTCCAGGTCGTAGCTGACGGCGTCGAGCTCCCGGTAGTCGCCGGCGTCCCCGAAGCCGAGGCCACCGAAGAGAACCTCGCCGCCGGTGAGCGCGACATCGATGTCGTCCGCGTTCGGCGCCAGGTGGATCACCCGCACGCGCGCCTGGTTCTCGGGCAGCGGGCCGAGGTCGACCTCGAACGTCGAGAGCTCGATCTCGTCGGGGACGTTGGAGGCCACCAACTCGTAGGCCTTCCCGGCCTCGACCTCGACCGTCGCCTCAACGAGGGGATCGGCGGCGGGGTCGGCGCCGGTGGAGACGACGCGGATCTGCCGCTCGCCCTCGGGCAGGGCGACGTACTCGGTGAAGGCCCCGAAGGCGAGCCCGGCGACGGCCGGTTCGGTGGCGTCACCGACGTAGACGTCGACGTCCGGTCCACCGGGGCTGGCGTGGACGACCCGAATGCAGCCGTCGCCCGTGCCGCCGACACCGAGCACGTCGGTGCAGGGCTGGCCGACCGGGGTGTTGAGGATCAGGAGCTGGAGCGTCTGGTTCGACGCCTGGCCGATGATCAGGATGTCGTAGACGAAGCCGGGCTCAACCTGCTGGCCCGGGGCGGTGGTGACCACCGTCTCCTCACCGGACGGCCGGACCTCGAGGTCGTACGGGCCGGACGGGAGGGCGGTGTAGTCGCCCGCGTCGGGGAATTCGAGGCCCTCGAACAGGAGCTCCTGGGAGCCGGTCTGGGCGACGTCGATCTCACCGGCGTCCGGCGAGAGGTGAACGACGCGGACCCGGGCGGTGCCGGGCTCCTCGATCGCCTCGGTGTCGACGTCGAGGACCCGGCCCTCGATGTCGTTGAGCAGGCCCTGGGCGACGATCTCGTAGAAGCCGCCGTCGTCGAACCCTTGCTCGACCTCGAACAGGGCCGCGTCCGGCTGCTGGCCGCTGGAGACGACCTGGATCTGCCGGTCACCCGACGGGATCGCGGTGTAGGCGGTGATCGAGCCGAAGGTGAACTGGCCGCCGCTGACTACGGCCTCGCCGTCGACGTAGACGTCGAGGGCGGGCGCGTCCGGCGAGGCGTTCACGAACCGGACGAGGGCCTGCCCTTCCTCCTGGGCCTCGACCACGGCCGGTCGGAGCAGCGCCGGCCCGGCGGCCGCCGCGACGAGGGCGAGGACGACGAGGACGCCCGCTCCCATCGCCGCCAGCCCGCGTCGCGCCCCGCGCTCGGTCCCGACCACGACACGCCCGTTTCTGGTACTCACCCTTGCTTCCCCCCATGGCGACCGAGCCCAACCCGGTCGCCCCGGCTCGCGGTCGAACACCGCGCGCGGTCCCCATTGTCCCGCGACCAAGTCGTCGGCCCGTCACCGCGAGCGCGGCATCCGGGTCCTCTCAGCGCGCCCGGCATCGCCGACCGGGCCTCTGTGGAACGGTCGCCCACGGTGCACGATGCATTCCACCGGCGCCTCCGGCCGCCCGCTCCCATCTCGGCCATGGTCGCAGCGGCAGCCGGGAACACGGGCCGGAGACGAACCGGCCGCCGTTGGCGTGTCGACGGGGGGCTCACACCCGGTCCGTGATCGCTCCCGCCGCTGGGGTGGCCGCCGGACAAACTCGGGATCGCGGAGATCTCCGGGGGTTCCGTGGGCGGCGAGCGGTCGGCGCCTGGCCCCGCGTCAGCCGTCGCTCGGGACACCTGGGTGACCGTCGGAGGACGGGTCGGGGCGGTCGAGGGTCATCTCGACAACGTGGAGCTCGAACCGCTGCCTTCCCACCAGTTCGGTGTGCTCCCCGACCACCCGGAATCCGACGCGACGGTAGGCGGCGAGTGCTCGCTCGTTGTGGCGGAACACCTCGAGCCGGATCTGGCGCAGGCTGAGCCGGGAGAACGCCTCGTCCGCGACCAGGCGGGTCGCCTCGGTCCCGAAGCCGCGGCCCCAGCGGTCCTTCTCGCCGATCACGATCCGGAAGAGGGCGGACCCGCTCTCGGCGACGATGTCGGTGAGGGCGGTCGTGCCGACGAGACCGTCGTCGGCCACCTCGTGGATCGCCCAGCAGAGACCGCGCGCGGAGAGGGGCAGGATGATGGTGTCGAAGTAGCCCCGGGACTGGATCGAGGTCAGCGGTTCCTGGTCGTGGCGGAGGAGACGAGCGATCTCGGGGTCGGCGTACCAGCGCTGGAAGGCGGCCCGGTTCGCCGGGACGTGCCGCCGGAGCGCCACCCTGCGTCCCGCGCGGACGAGCTCACCGACCGGCGACGGCACCGGGGCCGCGCCGTCCGGTCCGGGGTGGGCGTCGAGGCTCGGCGGCCGATTCACCGATGCTCCTCCTCGACGCCCGCAACCGTCAGCCAGCACCGGGGCACGTATCCGAGCACCGAGTATAGCCGTGGGGCGCGCGCGGGTTGGTCCGGCCGTCACCGCGGCGGTGCGCCACCGCGTCTCCGCGCTGGCTCCCCCGCCATCGCGAGTGACGCGCGACCCGGGGGCGGCCGACGGCACCACGGCGAAAACGGCGAGGGGGACGGTCGGAGTGATCCGACCGTCCCCCTCGCTTGTTCACCCTTATGGAGAAGGGCGACCGTGGGTCCTAGTAGCTGCCGTACCGCGGGGTCGCGGCGCGCTTCTCCTGGAAGCACTCCCGGCAGTAGACCGGCTTGTCGGTCCGCGGCTGGAAGGGGACCTCGGTCTCCTTGCCACAGGACGAGCAGACGGCCGGGTACATCTGGCGCGGGCCGGACGAGTAGCCGCCGCCGCCACCGCCGCTGTAGCCACCGCCGGAGGAGTAGCCCCCGCCGCCGCCGCTGTAACCGCCCCCGCCGCCGGAGGAGTAGCTGCCGCCGCCGCTGTAACCGCCGGCGCCGCCCGAGGAGTACCCGGATCCGCCGCTATCGTAGCCCGAGGCCGAGCGCTGCGCCTTGCGCGTGGCGCGGCAGCTCTGGCAGCGCTGGGGCTCAGAGAACCCGCGCTCCTGGTAAAACGCCTGCTCGCCGGCCGTAAACGTGAACGCCTGGCCGCAATCGCGACAGGTCAGCGTTCGATCACTCATTCCGCCTGGATCTCCTCGTCGTGGTGCTCCACGACACGGCACACGAAGAACTGATACATCCGGACGATTCCGTCGGAACGGGACCTTGGGGAGCGCCGACATACTGGGGAAGCGGGGCCCGGCGGACACGTGCGCGTGGGAAACGTCTTCGGAACCCAAGTATAGCACGGCCGCCAGATGGTCAACCGGATGTTAACACCCGAAATCTAGGCGTACTTTCGCCTCTCGAGCGGGCGCGGCGACGACGCCGGGGGCGTCGCGCCGTTGTCTGCGGCGGCGGGGTCGCGCACCGCATCCGCGCGCGCCAGACCGCGACGGGCACCGGGACCTGCCGGGGCCTGTGCTAGGATGCCGCCGCCCTGACGGGGTGCGCTCCCCGTCCCGCCCGGCGAGATCGGCGTCCCCCCGGCCGGGCGGCCTCAGCCCGCCGGCGGCGCCAAGGAGCAGCCCCGGTCGATGAACGTTCACGAGTACCAGGCCGCCGAGGTCCTGGCCGCCCACGGCATCCCCGTCAACGCCGGCCAGGTCGCCACCACCCCTGACGAGGCGGAGCGGATCGCCCGCGATCTCGGCAGTGGGGTCGTCGCCATCAAGGCCCAGGTCCACACCGGCGGCCGCGGCAAGGCCGGCGGGATCAAGCTGGCCCGCTCGCCCCAGGAAGCGCGGGACGCCGCCGCGGCGATCCTGGGCATGGACATCCGCGGCCACACCGTCCGCAAGGTGCTGGTCGTCCCCGGGGCCGACATCGCCCAGGAGTTCTACCTGGGAGTGGTCCTCGACCGGCCGAACCGGCGAACGTTGGTGATGGCCAGCGGCGAGGGCGGCGTCGACATCGAAGAGGTCGCCCGGGAGCGCCCGGAGCGGATCCACCGCCAGCTGGCCGACCCGGTCCTGGGCCTCCACGCCTACCAGGCGCGTCAGCTCGGGTTCGCGCTGGGACTGCCCGCCGACAAGGTCAACGGCTTCGCCGCCATCGCCCAGCGCCTCTACGCGACCTACGCCGCGGAGGACGCCAGCCTCGCGGAGATCAACCCGCTGGTGCTCACCGGCGCGGGCGACTGGCTGGCGCTCGACGCGAAGATGAGCTTCGACGACAACGCGCTCTTCCGGCACCCGTCGATCGAGGCGCTTCGCGACCCCGACGAGGAGAACGCCACGGAGCTCGAGGCGCGGCGCGGGGGGATCTCGTTCGTCAAGCTCGACGGCGACATCGGCTGCATCGTCAACGGCGCCGGCCTGGCGATGGCGACGATGGACGCGGTCAAGCTCCACGGCGGCGAGCCGGCCAACTTCCTCGACGTCGGCGGCGGCGCCAGCGCCGACCAGGTCGCCCGGGCGTTCGGCCTCGTCACCGCCGACCCGGCCGTGCGCGCGATCCTGATCAACATCTTCGGCGGGATCACCCGTGGCGACGTGGTCGCCCAGGGCATCCGCGAGGCGCTCGGCCGGGTCAACGTCGCGGTCCCGATCGTGGTCCGTCTCTCGGGCACCAACGCGGAGGAGGGTCGCCGCCTCCTCGCCGAGGCCGGCCTGACTGCCGTCGACACCATGGATGAGGCGGCGGCGCAGGTGGTCCGGAGCGCCGTCGCCTGAGCATGCCGATCGCCGCCTCGCCTGATCTGGGCGCCCCGCCGATGGCCGGCACCCAACCTCTCCCGCCCGGCGCGTGCCCGCGGCGACGACCCGCAACCCTCAGCACGGGGAGACTGTCGTGAGCATCCTGGTCGACGCGTCCACCCGCCTCCTGGTCCAGGGGATCACGGGCCGCGAAGGGTCGTTCCACGCCACCCAGATGGTCGAGTACGGCACCAACGTCGTCGGCGGGGTGACGCCCGGTGGGCGCGGCAAGACCGTCGCCGGGGCGCCCGTCTTCGACACCGTCGCCGACGCGGTCAAGGAGACGGGCGCGAACGTCTCGATCATCTACGTGCCGGCCCGCTTCGCGCCCGACGCGATCTACGAGGCGGTCGACGCGGGGATCCCGCTCGTGGTCTGCATCACCGAGGGCATCCCGGTCAACGACATGGTGCCCGTCTACGCCCACGTGAAGGCGAGCGGGGCGCGGCTGATCGGGCCCAACTGCCCCGGCCTGATCACGCCGGGCCAGGCCAAGGTCGGCATCATGCCGGGGTTCATCCACGCGGAAGGTCCGGTCGGCCTCGTCTCCCGCTCGGGCACCCTCACCTATGAAGTGGTCGACGCGCTGACCCGCGCCGGGCTCGGCCAGAGCACGGCGCTCGGGATCGGCGGCGACCCGGTCATCGGCACGTCCTTCGTCGACGCGCTGGGCCTGTTCGAGGCTGACCCGGCGACCGAGGCGATCGTGATCATCGGCGAGATCGGCGGCAGCGACGAGGAGGACGCCGCCCGCTACATCGCCGAGCACGTCACCAAGCCGGTCGTCGGCTTCATCGCCGGCCGGACCGCCCCCCCGGGCAAGCGGATGGGCCACGCCGGGGCGATCATCTCCGGGGGCAGCGGCACGGCCGCCGAGAAGATCTCCGCCCTCGAGGCCGCCGGGGTCCGCGTCGCCGAGAGCCCGTACCAGGTGCCCGGCCTGCTCCAGGCGGCGCTCGCCGGGTAGCGCCCGGCTCCGCCCAGACCGGACCGACCGTCCCAGCACCAGACCATCCTCACCCCACCTGGTTCCTCGGCTGGCGGCGCCCGGCCGACCTGGAACCGACGGGCGCCGCTCCACGCCCATCCCAGACGACGCCGCTGGCGGTCGCCGGCACGCGCTCCCACATGCCCTGACCCGCTCCTTGGAATGCCTCGGCCCCCGCCCGGCGCCGCGCCCAGGAGAGGTCCCGCACGGTCGCCGTCGATTTAAGCCACGGTTCAGGCAGACCTCAGCGCCGGTTCAGCACGCGGGACGACGATGGGAACCGGCGGCGGCGTGGGCGTCCCCCCCCGCCCGCGACCGCCGCCCTGTCCACCGGTTCCCCACGAAGGAGTCCCGTTCATGTTCTCGACCCTGTCACGGTCGACGGCCGCGCGAACCGCGACGGCCGCGTCCGACCTGCCCGGCGAGCCGGAGACATCCCGCCCGACCCCGGGTTCCCGCCGCGGGCGGGCAGCGCGCGGCGCGATCATCGCGGCGCTCCTGATGCTCGGGCTCGTCACCGCCAACGGGTTCGGCGCGCTCGCCGGGACCGACGAACCGGCGGCGCGGCAGGCCAGCCAGGCGGCGACCGTCCCCGCCGGGTCGATCACCGGCGAAGACCTGTCGGTGGCCGACGTCGCCGAACTGGCCAGCGCGGCGGTGGTGACGATCACGGCCACCTACGACGCCCCCGACGTCGGGCGATCACCGTTCGGGCCCGGCGACGACGGCGACCTGCCCTTCCCGGGCGACGAGCAGGTCCCGTCCGGCGGTGCCTTCGCGACGAGCGTCGGCTCCGGCTTCATCATCGACACCGACGGTCACGTGGTCACCAACAGCCACGTGGTCGAGGGCGCCGCGACCTACGAGGTCCGCTTCGCCGACGGCACGACCGTCCCGGCCACGCTGGTCGGCAACGACGACTACCAGGACGTCGCCGTCCTCCAGCTCGACCTCAGCGGCGGCGTCGAGGTCCCCGGCGTGGTGACCCTCGGCTCGTCGGACAGCGTCCGCCCCGGGGAGACCGTGGTCGCGATCGGCAGCGCCCTCGGCGAGCTGACCAACACCGTCTCGGACGGCACGGTTGGCGCGGTGGACCGCGCGATCACCGCCGAGGGCGGGGCCTCCCGACTCGGTAATTTGATCCAGCACGACGCGGAGATCTACTCCGGCAACTCCGGGGGGCCGCTCCTGAACCTGCGCGGCGAGGTCGTCGGCATCAACACCGCGAAGGCGACGGGCGGAGCCCTCAGCAACGAGGACGTCGACATCGGCTTCGCGGTCGCGATCGATGCCGCCACGCCGCTGATCGACGAGATCATCGCCGACGGCGAGGTTGATCGCCCCTACCTCGGCATCGCGGGCGGCCTGTCCCGCGACGGCGACGGCCACACCGTCGTCGAGGTCGAGCCTGATGGGCCGGCCGCGGCGGCGGGGCTCGAGGCCAACGACGTGATCACCGCGATCGACGGCACCCCGATCACCGTCGAGGAGCCCCTGCAGGACCTGCTCTACACCCGCCGGCCCAGCGACACCGTGACGCTGACCGTCTCCCGGGACGGGGAGGAGTTGGAGATCACGGTTACCCTCGGCGAGCGTCCGGAAGATTTCGCCTGACCTGCGGCCAGCCTTCGATCCCCTCGTCGTGCGGCCCGCGTGACCCCACCGGCCGCGTCTCTCCCCCCCCCGGCAGGGCCGCGCGACGCACGGCCCTGCAGTCACGCCCCGCCATCCATCGGCGCGGGGCGAGTCCGATCCTGCGGTACCATCGACGCGTTCCGCCACGAAGGTGTCGCCGCGACCGTCACGACCCTCTGATCAGGCAGGTCCTTAGCGCATGCCGACACCGCTCTCCAGAACGGCGACCGGCGGTCGGCCCCAGATCGGCATGCCCGCTCAGGCGACGCCCCGCGTCCTCGTCGTCGAGGACGAACCCGGGATCGCCGGGTTTGTCCGGCGTGGACTGATCTTTGAGGGGTTCGCGGTCGAGGTCACCACGAACGGCGGAGACGCCCTCGCGTCGATCGCCGCCGACCCGCCGGACATGGTCGTCCTCGACATCATGCTTCCCGGCGTGGACGGCCTGGAGGTGCTGCGCCGGGTTCGCGCGGCGGACGCGGCCGAGGGGCGCCCCCCGCTCCCGGTGCTCCTCCTGACCGCCCGGGACGCCGTGCCCGACGGCGTCCTCGGCCTCGGCGCCGGCGCCGACGACTACCTCGTCAAGCCGTTCGCCTTCGAAGAGTTGGTCGCCCGGATCAGAGCCGTGCTGCGGCGCGCGCGGACCGGCGGTGAGCCGACCACCGAGGTTCGCCGCTTCGCGGACCTCGCGCTGGACGTCGGCGCCCGCACCGTCCAGCGCGGCGACCGGCCGGTCGAACTGACCACCCGCGAGTTCGACCTGCTGGCGCTCCTGGTGCGGCACCCCAACCAGGTGCTGACGCGGGCGACGATCATGGATCGGGTCTGGGGGCCCGACTTCTACGGCGACTCGAACGTGCTCGAGGTGTTCGTGGCGAACCTGCGCCGGGCGCTGGAGGCCGGCGGCGAGCCGCGGCTGATCCAGACCGTGCGCGGGGTCGGCTACGTCCTGCGCGCGGCGACATGATGCTCGCCCGGCTCCGCCGGTCCCCCCTCGGCTCGATCCGGTTCCGGCTGACCGCGTGGTACACCCTGCTGCTCGCCGGCGTGCTCCTGGTCGTCGCCCTGACCGTCTCGGCGCTACTGGAGCGGCAACTCCGGGGCAGCGTCGAAGACCGGCTCCAGGCGACCGCCAACGAGATCGGGACAAAGCTGCTGAGCAATGCAGAGGTCGATGGCAGTCAGTTGCGCTTTCGTATCCCCCGGCTGGACGATCCGTTCGCCGCCCAGAGCCAGTTCATCGAGGTGATCGACCTCGATGCCCAGGGACGGAACGAGGTCAGCGACCAGTCCTCGAACCTGCAGGGAATGCGCATCCCCGGCCCCCCCATCACCCAAGACCTTCGCCGCCCGTCGTTCGAGACCGTCGCCATCGATGGGACAGCCCTGCGCGTGGTCCGCCAGCCGATCGTTATCGGCGGGGAGACGCAGGCGGCGATCGTGGTCGCGGAGTCGCTGGCGCCGGTGGCGCAGGCGCTGGCTTCCTTCCGTCGACTACTCGCCTGGACCACCGTGGCTGGACTGGGGCTCGCCGCCGTCGGTGGCTGGCTGCTCGCCGCCCGCGCCCTCGGGCCGGTCGACGCGATCACCGCGACGGCCGCCGCCATCGCCGCCGACGACCGCGCCGACGTCTCGCTCGCGGCCCGGCTGGCGGTCCCCGAGAGCCGGGACGAGGTAGCCCGCCTGGCGATGACCTTTAACGAGATGCTCGACCGCCTGCAGGGCACGTTCGCCACCCAACGGCGATTCGTCGCCGACGCGTCCCACGAGCTGCGGTCTCCCCTGACCGCCATCCGTGGCAACGTCGATGTCCTGGCATTGCAGCACGCGCGCGAGCACCCCGACGGCGGTGCTCAGGACACCACCGACGCGCTCGTCGACGTTCGCCGCGAGAGCGACCGGATGGCCCGCCTCCTCGACGACCTCCTGCTCCTCGCCCGGGCCGACGCGCCAGACGCGCCACGACAGGCGGCGGTGGGCGCCGGGACGCCGGTCCGGCTGGATCAGGTCGCGGCAGACGCCGCGCGGACCGCGGAGGCGATGGCGAACGGACAGCCGATCGTGCTCAACGTCGCCGCCGTCGCGGTCAACGGCGATGCGGACCGCCTCCGGCAGGTGGTGCTGATCCTGCTCGACAACGCGCTGCGCCACACCCCACCGGGAGGCGAGGTGCGCGTGGACGTGGATCCGCCGCGCCGGGGAACGGCTCGGCTGACGGTCACCGACACCGGGGAAGGCATCGCGCCGGAGCACCTGCCCCACGTCTTCGAGCGGTTCTATCGCGCCGACGGGACCCGCTCACGCGCAACGGGCGGGACCGGCCTCGGCCTGGCGATCGCCCGGGCGATCGTGCGGGGTCACGGCGGGGAGATCGCGCTCCAGAGTCGCCTCGGCGTCGGCACCGTCGCGACCGTCGATCTCCCGGCGTCCGCGCACAGTCCGGACGTCCCGGTCGACGCGGCCGCGCCGGCGATGAGCACCGACTCGCCCGGGGCGACCGAGCCGGTCTCGAGCGCCAGGGTGGCGGTCCACTAGCGCCACCGTCCTCCCCTTCCCGCGTGCGGTCCGCGCATCGGGCTCCGGTTACCGCCACTGGTTTCCCCTCCCGTCTCAAGGGCGACCCGGGATGGTCCTGGGTCGCACGGGGGCATGAGGGACGTTCTCCATTACGGGCACCGAGTCATCTAAGTAGCGAATCCGGCTGATCGGTGGTGATACCGGGGGTGCCGGCCCGCCCGGGGCAAGCCCCGGGCTCATGGACGAAGCCGGCTGAAGCCGGCCGCGACCCCGCCGGGCGACGCCCAGGCGATCACCCGAATCCCGTATAAGGGGACCGAGTCATCGCGCATAAGGGATGGGGGCCTCGGTCGTGCCCGCGCCCGCCCGGAGCCGAGTCCGAGGTCAAGCACAGAGCCGGCTGAAGCCCGCGACGAGCGCCAGCCGTCACCCGGTATCGGGATCGGGATCAGAGACGCCCCGCGGGTGATCGCCGATGGCGCGCCGTGGCCGGCGTGGCCGTCTCAGGGCCACCGAAACCACCGCCAAACGGCTCGATTGCAATGAGATCGGCGATGCGCCGCGTGGTGGTCCCGGTGTACCCGCTCGGCTCGCCGCCGCGCGGCCCCCATGCTGACAGCTGTGCACCTGGCTATTCGCCACAGGGTAGCGAGCTGCCACCTCTCCCTGCAGGGTCAGTGGGTCTGGCGGCGCGGGACGCCAGCGACAAGCGGTCCCCGACGCGACCGCATCGCGCGCCCCCCCGGCGGACCGCGTCCTGGCCGCATGGCGTCCGGGTGCGGTCGGGCGCTCTCGCTAGCGGGGGAGCGCTAGATCCGTGTGGCACGCACGATCTGGCGGGAGTCGTACTCGCCCCCCGCGAACGCGCCGGTGCAGGTGATCAGCGTCAGGGTCTCGACGCCGGTCGGCGCGATCACGCCATCAGCGCCCGCGCCGGCGCCGAGCACATAGCTCTCGCTCACCGCGTAGGTGATGCCGGCGCCGTCGGGCCCGAGGACCGAGATGGTGGCCCCGTACCCCAGCGAGCCGAGCCCGTAGAAGACGGCCGGACCGACGGTGTAGTAGTCGACGTGACCGGCCATCACCACGTTCGAGCCGGTGCCCGGGGAGGAGAGCCCCGAGTACCAACCGACGTTCATCGGCTCGACGGGCGTGCCCATCACCCCGTCGACGATGCCGACCTGCTCGATCCCGGCGTCGACGCCGATGTCGGGGATCACGAGCCGAACCGGCGTGAAGGCCCCGCTCGCGTCGGCGAACTCGCCGCCCGCCACGTCGGCGGTGTCGGCGACTTGCGCGTCGGCGTCGGCGTCGGCGATGTCGAATCCCGTCAGGTCGAAGAGGGGGAGTTCACCACGGTCGATCGGATCCATGTCGACGCCGCGGGCCCGCGCGAGTTCCCGGCCGACGGGCGCGACCCGGGCCTCGGCGTCCGACTCCAGGGCGACCTCGACGCGACCGTGGCTGTACCAGCGAACCGCGCGGCCACCGCGCACGTGGGCGCGGGAGATCGGCTCGCCGAGCCAGTCGTCTCCGTCCGCCGCCTCGTACCCCTCGTCGAGCGCGTCCCGCGCCTCGTCCGGCACCGGCGGCAAGGCCGCCGCCAGGGACGGGACCGACGGCTCGGTCGCCGTGCCGTCGTCGACCGGCGCGAAGGCCGCCGCGGTCCGGTCGCCGCCGGCCCGCCGCCCCGCGACCAGGGCAGTCGGGGCGTGCCGGGCGGCGAGCAGCTCCGAGCCGGCCTCGATCGCCACCACCGGCTCGACGTCCAGGCCGTCGCCGTCGGGCGCGGAGAGCACCCCATTGGCGAAGTACTGCGTCCGACCGCCGCCGTGCTCGATCGCCTCCGTCACCGGCAGGCCGAGCGCCGCCGCGGCGTCGTCGGCCCAGTGGTCGAGGAACGGCTCGGCCAGGGTGTGGCCGGTCTCCTGGGCGTAGTACCGCCCACTCTCCCGGCCGGCCTCCTCGTCGGCGGCGGCGACGCCGGCGCCCCGGGTTGGCGCGACCGCCAGGACCAGGGCCACCACGACGAGCCACACGCTGAACCGATATCGGTGCGGGCGGACCGAGACGATACGTACGGGAGACGACGACCGGAGGCCGAGCGGCGCGGGGCAGGGTCCCATGGCAGCAGTCCTTGGCGCGAGCGACGCGAGGGGGGCAACCGCGGCAACGTCGTTATGGAGAAGAGTACGATAGTCGAGGCCTTGTCGAATAGTGGAACTGTCAGCTCTTCCTCAACTCCCTCGGAACGTCGACTCGGTCCCTATCAAAGCCGACCCGTGAGGGGCGACCATCCGCACCGGTCTAAGGTCGTCCTGAGGAACCGCTGGTCCCCCAGCCGGTCCCGATGTGGAGGGCGCGCGCCCCCGACATCCCACCGGGACGCTCCTGGCCGAACCGGCCGGCAGAGGCTGGACCGCGGCCGTCGCCCTAGCGCCTCGGAACCGGTGTCGTGCCCCAGGGCGGCTCCTCATACGCGCAGGGGCCGCCCGAAACTGGCGGCCCCTGCGCGAGCCTGGGTATCGACGTTCCGTCGCGTTCCCCTATTGCGTCGGGCCGAACACCTGGGTCCCTACCGCCGGTCACCAAGCCGCCCGGCCCAGCCGACCTGCCTACAGGAAGAGCCGGTTGATAAGGAACCCCAGGCCGCCGAGCACGACGACGATGCCGATCGGCAGCCCGGCTCCCATCATCGCGTCGCGGTCGAACCCCAGGCCGTAGATCCCCGTCATCTGCTGGACTCGCTCGATGATCCGCCGCATCCTCGGCCACCTCTCGTCCGTCGCCGGGCGTCGCGAACCGACGCCCGGGTATCGCGTCGCGGGAAGGAACAACGCCGCCCGCCGCCGTCTCCCCGGATCATAGCGCCGGGTCGCGGCTCGCGGCACCACCCGGGGGTTTCGGGTCGGGCATCACGCCCCGTCGCCGCCGGGCGGCGCGGGGTCGTCCGGCAGGTCGATCCCGGAGACGAGCGCGACGACCGGGTCGGCCTCCGGCGGCAGGTTGCGGAGGGCCGGGAACAGCACCACGTCGCGGATGCTGTCCTGGTCGGTGAAGAGCATCACCAATCGGTCGATCCCCAACCCGACGCCGCCGGTCGGCGGCATCCCGTACATCAGCGCGTTGACGAAGTCAGCATCGATCGGCATCGCATCCTCGTCCCCCGCCTCCCGGTCGCGCTGCTGGTCGCGGAAGCGGGCCAGCTGGTCGAGCGGGTCGTTGAGCTCGGTAAAGGCGTTGCCGATCTCGCCGCCGCCTAGGAAGGGCTGGAACCGCTCGACGTGGGTGGGGTCGTCCGCCTTCCGCTTGGCGAGGGGCGACAGCGCGACCGGGTAGTCGGTCAGGAACGTGGGCGCGATCAAGTTCGGGCGCACGAACTGCTTGAGGAGCTCGTCGACGATCCGCGCCCAGACGGTGTCGGCGGGCACGTCGGCGCCGGCGGCGCGGGCCGCGGCGAGCAGGCCCGCCTGGTCCGGGTGCTCGACGTAGTCGACGCCCGAGGCCTCGCGGATCGCGTCACGCAGCGTCCTTCGCGGCCACGGCGGCGAGACGTCGACGCCCTCGCCCCGGAACGGGATCCGCGGCGCGCCGAGCACCTCGGTCGCGACCTGGGCGACCATGGTCTCGACGGACTCCATCATCGTCGTGTAGTCGGCGTAGGCCTCGTAGAACTCGAGCATCGTGAACTCGGGCGAGTGGTTGCGGTCGATGCCCTCGTTCCGGAAGTCCTTCGAGATCTCGTAGACCCGCTCGTAGCCCCCGGCGACCAGCCGCTTGAGGTAGAGCTCGTCGGCGATGCGCAGATAGAAGGTCTGGTCGAGGGCGTTGTGGTGGGTGGTGAACGGCCGCGCCGCGGCGCCGCCGTAGAGCGGCTGCAGCACCGGCGTTTCGACCTCGAGGTAGCCGCGCCCGTCCAGGAAGCGGCGCAGCGCCGAGACCGTGCGGGCGCGAATCTCGAAGACCCGCCGCACGTCCGCGCTCGCGAGCAGGTCGGCGTAGCGCCGCCGGTAGCGCGTCTCGACGTCGGTCAGGCCGTGCCACTTCTCCGGCGGCGCGTTGAGGGCCTTGGCCAGCATCCGGACCTCGACCACCCGCAGGGTGACCTCGCCGGCCCGCGTGCGGAAGAGGTGCCCCGTGGCCTGGGCGAAGTCGCCCAGGTCGTAGAGCTTGCGGAAGGCGGCGTGCGCGTCCTCGCCGAGCGCTTCGCGGCGGACGAACAGCTGCAACTGGCCGTGTCCGTCGCGGAGGTGGGCAAAGACGGTCTTGCCCTGGTCGCGGAAGCCGACGATCCGGCCGACAACGGTGATCGCCTCGGGGTCCTCACCCGCCTGGCCGAGCGTCGGCTCGAGCGCCGCGTACCGCTTGAGGGCCTCGTCGCTGGTGTGGGACCGTCGCGCCCGGGACGGATAGGGGTCGATTCCCATCGCGCGGAGCTGGTCCGCCTTCGCCTGCCGGATCGCCTGGAGTTCGGGGAGGGGCATGGATGGGCCTCGAACCGTCCGTGTTCGGCGGTCAGCCGTCCGCGCCCGGGGACGCGGCCGTCACGTCATCTCGGACCCGGTCGTCCACGGTCCCGCTCGGCGCGGCGCGGCGCGCACCCGGCGCGAGAGGCGGGAGAACGGTGCGCCGTCGACGGCGTGCCTCCCTCACCTCGACGTCACCGGCCGCGCGACGACGCTCGGGGACGGCCCGCCCAACCGCGACCGCGACCGCGCGCGAGGGGACCCGTCACGCCACCTCGAGCACGGTGTAGACGATCGTGCCGCCGGGGGTGGTCACGGTTGGCGTGTCGCCGAGGCGGCACCCGAGCAGCGCGCGGCCAACGGGCGAGTCGGTCGAGATGCTCCCGCCGTGGGCGTTGGCTTCCACGGGGGCGACCACCGTCCAGGTCTCGACCTCGCCGTCGTCGGCGCGAAGGGTGACGCGGGATCCGAGCTGGACCACGCCGTCACTCTGGGTCGGCTCGATGACCTCCGCGCGGGCGAGCAGTCGCTCGAGCTCCTCGATCCGAGCCTCGACCTGGGCGCGCTCTTCCTTGAGCTCCTCCGACTCGTTGTTGTCGGTCCCGTCCTCGAAGGCCGCGATCTCCCGGATCCGACCGGTGAGCGTCGGCAGGCGAACCTGGACGAGCGTCCGGTGCTCCTCCTCGAGCCGCGCCTTCCCCTCGGCGGTGAGGCGGACGCTGTTCACAGTGGCCATCGATGGACCCCCTGGGCGACGCGCCGGCCACGGGTGCTCCCCGGCCGGTCCGACCCGACCCTGCCCGGCCCGACGTCGCCCGCGGAGGGACGCGCCGCGACCACCGAGATCGGTCCCCAACGGCAGGCAAGACCGGGAACTGTGTGCAGAGAAGCCGGGGGCGTTGCCCTCCGGCTCCCGACCCGGCCGAGTATAGGATGGGTATCCGACGCTGTAAACGCGCCCCAACGGCACCCGGCCCGGGTGCGCGAGAGGCCGCCGCGCCCGCCCGTCTCCCGCCGCCACGGACGCGGTTGGCGGCCCGGCTTACGGTGGGTGGCGCCGGGGCGACACGGTGTTTGACGACCCTATCGCCGTCGAGTACGCTGCCCACGGGTGCCGCCTCGCGGCGCCTCACCCTGTCCTGCGGAGGCGGCATGCTCCGGCATCGCCCTCGCCCCGCAGCCGATCCCGCGATGGGAGACCCGTTGGACGCTGGCAGTCCTAGCTGCGACCAGTTCGAGGTTGTCCCGGCCTAGCCGGCGCAGTGCGGTCGCCCCCGACGGGCCCCGCCCGCCCCGGCCGACGCCGGGGCTGAGCTGCCGAGCCCGCGTGCTCGGCGGAGGGCGGTGACCCATGCGCGACGTTCCCACCCAGACCACCCCCACGCCCGTCGGCGCCGGCTCACTCCCAGAGCGTGCGCTCCGGCTGCCATCCGGAACCGGCGCCGCCCAGCGCTGCGCCACGCCGCGCCGCTACTACATCGCGGCTCCGGACGACGGCCAGGCCGTGGTTCGCACCGTGGCCGTCGTCCGGCCGGACCGCACCGTCGTCGCGACTCCGACCCCGGCTCCCGTGGCGAAGAGAGAGACGACCGAGCCGGACCCGGCCACGTCCCCTCGGTCCCGCGGTGTCCGCCTCCCGGTACCGCACGTCCCGAAGCTGGTCCGGGCCGCGGTGAATCGTGGCGAACGGCCGGCACGCTAGGTGCCCCGCCGACCACGCGCCCGGGGCCGCGCCCGCTTCATCGTCACGGTCGTGACTGATCCCACCCGATGACCGCGACACAGACCGACGAGGCCACCTCGGGCACGCTTGGGCCGCTCCTCGATGGGCTCCGCGACGCCGTCGCCGCCAACGACGCGGGTCGCGCCCGGGCCTGCGCCGCGGAGATGCTGGAAGAGGACGCCCTCGCGCTCCTCGAGGACCTGCGGCCGGCCGAGCTGAGCCGCCTGTTCGCGATCCTCGGCGACGAGGCCCTCGCCCAACTGCTCGCGCGCCTAGACGACCGCGACGCGGCCCGGATCCTCTCGCGGATGTCGACCGCCCAGGCGGCGGACATCCTCGAGGAGATCGATCCGGACGACGCCACCGACATCTTGGAGGAGGTCGACCCGGCGCTGGTCGAGGGGCTCCTCGTGGCGATGGAGCCGGAGGAGGCCGCCGAGCTCCGCGACCTCATGGCGTATCCACCGGAGTCGGCCGGCGGGATCATGACGCCCGCCTTCGTCGCGGTCGCCCCGAACCTCCGCGCCGACCAGGCCGTCGCCGCCCTCCGCCGGGTCGCCGAGGAGGCGGAGACGGTCAACTACGTCTACGTCTGCGACCCGGGGGACCACCTGCTCGGCGTGCTGTCGCTCCACGCCCTGGTCCTGACCGCGCCCAGCACACCCGTCCGCGACCTGATGGTCCGCGACATCACCACCGTGCCGGTCCTCGCCGACCAGGAGGAAGCGGCCCGCCTGCTGACCGAGCGCGACCTCCTGGCGCTGCCGGTGGTCGACCCCGACGGCCGGTTGGTCGGCATCATCACCGCCGACGACGTCGCGGACGTGCTCGAGCAGGAGGCGACGGAGGACATCGAGCGCCTGGGCGGTTCCCAGCCGCTGACCGAGCCTTACCTCCGCGCCTCGCCACTACTGCTCTTCCGGAAGCGGATCGTCTGGCTGCTGGTGCTCTTCGTGGCCCAGTTCTTCTCGATCTCGGTGCTCGAGCAGTACCAGGCTGACTTCGCCGCCGTCCCGGTGCTGAGCATCTTCGTCCCGATCCTGATCGGCACCGGCGGCAACGTCGGCAGCCAGACGGTCTCGACGGTGATCCGGGCCCTGGCCGTCGGTGAGGTGCGGCCGCGCGACGTGCTCCGGATTGTCGGCAAGGAGATGACCACCGGTCTGGCGCTTGGCGTGGCGATGGCGGTGCTGATGTTCGGCCGCGGCCTGCTGAACGGGCAGGGGGAGGTGGACGCCACCAGCCTGGGACTCACCCTCGGCCTGACGATCATGATCCTCGCGACCTGGGCCGCTACGGTCGCGGCCGTCCTGCCTTTGGCCCTGAGCAAGCTGCGGGTTGACCCCGCGGTGGTGTCGGCGCCGTTCATCACCTCCCTGATCGACGGCACCGGCCTCATCATCTACTTCTCGCTGGCGGGGGCCCTCGTGCTCTAGGCTCGGCCGGGTCGGCGCGCCGCGGGTCGCCGTCGACCCCGTGAGCCGCGGTGCTAATACGCGGTTGCGGGTCGCTGGTACAGCGTTTGCGCCCGTCCGAATCGCGATGAGGTGCCGTCGGACGGCGGCGGGCTAAGACGCGCCCCGCGCCGTGCGGGCGCCACGGGACCCGGCGCCCCGCCGCGGACCAGGAGAGGAGCCGAACGCCCATGGAGAGTTCGCAGGCGGGCACACCGGAGGCAACGTTAGCCGACCGCTTTCGCCCTGGCGCCCGCGTCACCACGCCGGACGGGCCGCTCGGCACGCTCGAAGACGTGATCGTCGACCCGGCGACCGGGCAGCCGGCCTACCTGGCGGTCCGCGAGGACGGGGCGGACGGCGATCGCGTTCGGATCGGCTTCGACGCCGTCGACGAGGCAGCGTCCACCGCAGACGAGGTCCGGCTGGCGATCGGCCGCTCGCAGCAGGTCAGCTTCGGCACCGGCCACTACGACGCCGCCGACTCGCTGATCATCCCGGCCCGCGAAGAAGTCCTCGTTCCGATTACCCACGAGGAGGAGTACGGACGGGTCCGAATCGAGCGCCGCGTCGAGACGGTCCCTTACGAGACCACCGTCGAGGTCGGGCGGGACCGGGTCGAAGTCGAGCGGGTCGCCGTCAACCGCCAGATCGACGCGATGCCCTCTCCCCGCCAGGAAGGCGACACCCTGGTCGTCCCGGTCGTCGAGGAAGTCCTCGTCACCGAGAAGCGCCTCTTCGTGCGCGAGGAGATCCGAATCACCCGCTACCGGGAGACCCAGTCGGTGCCGGTCGCCGAGACGCTGCGCCGGGAGGTGGTCCGCGTCCAGGACGTGCACCGACCGTCCGGCGAAGGCTCGCTCGACGTCGTGGGCGCCACCGGGACGGCCGACGTGATGACGTTCGATCCGACCGGCACCAACACGCCGCCGTCGCCGACGGAGCCCACCGGCACGGGAACGGCCGGCGACGCCGTGCGCCCCCTCCCGGGCACCTAGACGCACCGGCGGCCGGCGCTCCGAGGCGCCGACCGACCGGGCCAGTCCGGCAAAGTCCGTACCCTGACGGAACCCGGTGAGGGATCCATGCTCCGCGCGCCCGCACGCGAGGAGGTCACGACCGCGATGGCCGGCAACGATCGACGGGGAGCGGGGCCCAGGCGGCCCCGCACCGGGCGTCGGCTCGGGGGCGCCCCCCTCGCGACCGGTTGGCTGTTGCCGGGCCAGGCGGTCAACGGGGAGTTGGTCGTCGCCCGCTTCGACACCGACGACCTCCCCCACGCGCTGGCGGTGCTCCATCAGACTAACCGCGGGCACCTGGCACGGGTCCTGAACGGTTCGCGGGGTGACCTCGCCGGCCAACTGGTCCGCGCCGGGGTTCGCGTCGATCTCGGGTTCTCGCCGGGGGCGCTCGGCGCCGACGCCGCGCTCGTGCTCGTCAACGCCACGGGGCAGGTTGACGCCATCGGCGGCCTGCTGCTCGGCGCGGGGGCGCGGGAGGTCCGGGTGGTCGGCCCCGGCGCCGCACCCCCTCCGTCCCAGGACGCCGCCGCCGAGGCCGTGGCCGACGGATAGGCCGCACGCCCCCGCGAGGATCGTCGTCTCCCGCTGCATGGCCCCGCGGGAATGCAAGGCCGTCGCCCCGCCCTCGCTTCCCCGCCTTGGGTCGCACCCACCCAACCCCCATCAGCCCCACCCGCTCAACTCGGGTCGCATGAGGCGTCCGGCCCGATCCGCGGTCACCCCAAGTCGGGCCCGCCCGCTGCGCCCGCGGGATCACGGGCCCCGCCGGCGACAATACCCCGGCGTGGTGTCCCGTCGCGGGGCGACGTTGTCGATCGAGATCCGTTGACAGCCTTCCGGGGCTGGTCCCATGCTCCGACCCATGACTCAGCCGCCCGAAGCCTCGACCCGCCGCGGCGGGCGAACGGTCGTCCCCGCCGTATCGCCGGGCAGGGGCACCGCGCGGTCCAGCGGCTGGCGCCACGTGGCGCGCACAGTCCACGCCTGGCTCGTGCTGCCCCATGCCCTGCCGGTGCTGGTCGTGCTGGCGACGACCGCCGGCTTCGCGATCCTGGCACGGGGGGGGATCCCGTCGGGCGGCGAGCTGGCGCGGCTGCTCCTGGCGATGCTCGGCGGACAGCTCGCGATCGGCGCCGTGAACGAGGTGGTCGACGCCGACCTCGACGCCGTCGCCCAGCCCACGAAGCCGATCCCCGCGGGCTACGTCTCGGTCCGGGCGGCCCTCTGGCTGGCCGGTGTCTCGCTGGCGGCGATGGTCTTCTTCGCCGCCGGGTTCGGCCCCTGGTCGCTCGCGCTCTGCGCGCTGGGGACCGGGGCCGGCCTGGCCTACGACCTCTGGGCCAAGCGGACGCTCCTCTCGTGGCTGCCCTACCTGGTCGCCCTTCCCCTGCTGCCGATCTGGGTCTGGGTCGCCCTGGAGGGGTTCGAGGCGCGCCTGCTGCTGCTCTACCCGCTCGGGTCGCTCGCCGTCGTCGGCGTGCACCTCAGCCAGGCGCTGCCCGACGCCGGCAGCGACCGTGCCGCCGGGATTCGCAGCCTCTCCAGCCTGCTCGGCGAGCGGCGGGCCATCCTCGCCTGCTGGGCCGCGACGCTGTCTGCCCCGGTCCTGGCGCTCCTGCTCGCCCGGGCGGTGACCGAGCGTCCAGGCGTCGTCCTGGGTGCCTCCGCCGTGGTCGCCGCCCTGGTCGGCCTCGACGCGGCGCTCTACGCCGTTCGCCGCCCGCTCGGCGTCGCCGCCTGCTTCCCCTGCGTCGCGGTCAGTACCGCCGCGATGGGGCTGGGATGGGTGCTGGCGGTGCGCTGACGGGTCCATCGTGAGCCACCGGATGGCGGGGCGGCACCATCCGACCCCTGGCGTCCGACGCGAGCCCAGCCGGCGAAGCGTCGCCGCCATCGATCCGTCGGTCAGCACCACCGCGGGGTCACCGGCCGCCCGCCGAGCCGTCGGCGTCCGGCGAGATGCGTCCAGCCGCCCGCCCCCAATCACTGAATCCGGGCGATTGAGTGGGCCCATCAGACCCATCCGCAGGAGGCAGGAGGTTGAAGCAGCTCAACGCCCGCCCCGTGGCGGGGAACGTGTGATGCACCTCCATGCGTCGCTCAAACGGTTCGTGGGCCGTCGGGACCGGCCGGGCCCGGCCGCGGCGGTGAGACGGAGGCCGGATGCCGAGCGAGATCGCCGACCACATCGCCAACGTCTCGGTGATCGATACGCACACCCACCAGCCGGGCGATTACGCGTGGGAGGGGCCGGACGCGCCCGACATCCTCGGCGACCTCTTCGGGTGGTACAGCTCGTCGGACCTGATCGTCGCCGGCGCCTCGCCCGAGGCCGTTGCCCGCCTCCAGGACAGCAGCGACGAGGACTTTGAGGGCCGCTTCGCCGGTGTCGCGGCCGCGTGGGACATGGCCCAGTTCACCGGGTACGGCGAGGCGGTGCGCATCGCCGCCCGCGATCTCTATGGGATCGAGGCGTTGAGCGGGGCAACCATCCGCGCGGGGCAGCAACGGCTGGAGGCGTTGCAACGGCCAGGCGGGTGTGTCGCTCTCTTGCGCGACCGCGCGAAGGTGGATCACGTCCAGACGGATCAGGGGCTCCGCGTGGTCGACCTCCCCCGGTCGTCCGCGGAGTACTTCCTGCGCGATCTCTCGCTGGTCCGGCTCGCCTCCGGTGAGATCGAGTATCCGATCCTGGAAGAAGCGACCGGCGTGACGGTCCGGGATCTCGCCACACTCGGGCAGGCGATGGAAGCGTTGTTCGCGCGGTGCGCCCCGCTCTCCATCGCGCTGAAATCGCAGCACGCCTACGTCCGCACCCTGGTGTGGGAGAAGCGAACCGACGCCGACGCCGAGCGCGCGGTGCAGACGGTGCTTGGGGCCGGTCCGGGCAGCGACGACCCCCAATCGGAGGCCCGGCTCTGCCTCGGCGACTGGTGCCTGGCGCGCGGCGTGGAGCTGGCCACCGCGTACCAGCTACCGATCAAGCTCCACACCGGGTATCTCGCCGAGACGGGGCGAACTGGCACGTACATGCCGGTCGACCGGTTGCGGGCGGGGCACCTTGCGCCACTCCTGATGGAGTATCCGGACGCGCGGTTCGTCCTGATGCACATCGCCTACCCGTACAGCGACGAGTTGATCGCGCTGGCCAAGCACTTCGGCAACGTCTATGTAGACCTGTGCTGGGCGTGGGCGCTCAATCCGTTCGCGAGCAAGGACTTCGTTCGTCGCTTCCTCCACGCAGTCCCGATGAACAAGCTCTTCGCCTTTGGCGACGACGCGGCGACGCCCTCGGCCGCCTACGCCTACGCGGTGCAGATGCGTCGCTGGCTCGCCAGGGCCCTCGAAGAAGAAGTGGCCGACGGGTTGTTGACCACGCGGCAGGCGATCGACAGCGCGACACGGCTGCTTCGCGGCAATCAGCTGGCGTGCTTCGACATCGAGGGGCGGCAACGGGCGGTTCGTGAGGCGACGTCCACGCACGAGCGCCACCCCTGGCCGTACCGCTACGACCGCGTTGAATCGGCGCCGGACGCGGCGCGTGACGTCCCGGCGTCGTAGGCCGCGATTCCGGTCCGGACCGGAAGCTACGCCCACGGCATGCCGCTCTTGGGCACGAAGAGGAGGCCGGTCGAGCGGGTTCGGTCCAGGACCCAGAGCAGCCGCCCCCGGGCTTGCGACGCTCGGCCGGCAGCGAGGCGACGATGGTCCGGAGCTCGTCGGGCTGGAGGGGGTCGCGCATGGCGCTGGCCCACCATGCCACCACCGGTTTCGACAGGGACTCTAGTTCCGGGGCCTCATCCGGTCGGTCCGCGGCCGGCTTGATCCGGCTTCGTCCCTGATACCGAATCCGGGGAATCGCCGGCGCTTCGCCCGGCGGGGTCGCGGCCGACTTCGTCCCTTTGCCCGGGGCGTGCCCCGGGCAGGCCGACTGTCCGGGCACCCCCGAAGCCACCCCTGATCACCCGGATTCGGTATGGGCCTCTGACCTTCGGCGGCGCGTTCCCTCGACCGCGATCGGCAGCCTCCGGCGGGACGCGGCAGTGACTGAGCGACGATTCGCCTCGCGCCGGGTCGGTTCAACCGCTCGATGGTACGCCTGGCGGTCCACCACGCTCCGGCAATCGCGCGGGCCGACAAGGAGCGAGCCGGAGGAGCCGGCCCGGGACCCGGACGGTGGCCCACGCACCGTCGGTCGTTCCACGCGATGCACCGGCGCGGCCCGGCGGGATGGTGCGATGGGCGATAGGGGTGCTTCCCCGTCAGACGATCCGACTGGGCGTACCGCCGGGTCGGGCGCGGGCGGGTCTGCGGGCGGCGACGGCGCGCACGGCCGCGCCGAGGCGGGACGCGCCCTCGGCGAGCTGGTCAGACGACAGGGCCGAGAAGGCGAGGCGCATCGCGTCGCGCCCCCCGCCGTCGGCGTGGAAGAGGTCGCCCGGGACGAAGGCCACCCCGGTGGCGGCCCCCTCCGCCAGGACTTCCCGGGCACGGAGCCCGGCCGCGAGGCGCGCCCAGAGGTAGAACCCGCCTTCCGGGCGGCGGAACGAGAGGTGGCCCCCCGCCTCCCGCTCGAGCGCGACGGCGAGCGCGTCCCGCCGCTCGGGGTAGATGCGGCGCACCCGGTCGAGGTGGGCATCGAGCAGACCCCGGTCGAGGAACGCCGCCACCGCCCACTGCGCGAGCGGGTTGGAGTCGAGGTCGACCAGGGCCTTCTCCCAGGCGAGGCGCTCGACGACCGGGGGCGGCGCGGCCACGAAGCCGAGGCGGAACCCCGGGAAGAGCACCTTCGAGAAGGTGGAGAGGTAGACGACCGGACTGGCCGCGCCGGGGGAGAGCGCGAGGAGCGACGGCGCGTCGGTCCCCTGGTAGCGCAACTCGCCGTAGGGGTCGTCTTCGATGACCGGCACGCCGTGGCGCCGGGCCAGGGCGAGGAGGCGCTCTCGCCGCTCGATCGGGAGCGTCGCGCCCGTCGGGTTCTGGAAGGTCGGCAGGACGTAGAGGAGCTTGACCGACCGGCGGTCGAGCAACTCGCCGAGGCGGTCCGGGTCGAGGCCGTCGCGGTCGGCGGGGATGGTCACCAGCCGGGCCCCCGCGGCGCGGAAGACCTGAAGCGCGCCGAGGTAGGTAGGCGCCTCGACCGCCACCACGTCGCCCGGCTCGACGAACGCCCGCGCGAGCAGGTACAGCCCCTGCTGGCTGCCGGCACAGACGAGGACCCGCCCGGCGCCGACCGGCGCCCCCCGGCGGGCGAGGCGGGCGGCGACGGCTTCCCGCAGCGACGCGACCCCCTCGGGCGGGCAGTACTGGAGGAGGCCCTCGCCGCCCGCCCCGAGGGCTTCGTCGAGGAGCCCCCGGAACGCCGCGGTGGGGTACGCGCCGGGGGCGGGCACCCCGGCAACGAACGAGACCACGTCCGGTCGCGCCGCGAGCGCGGCGACGTCGGCCAGCGCCGGATCCTCATCCGGCCGGGAAGCGAACCGCTGGGCCCACTCCGGTGGCCGGACCGGCCCGGAGGCGGCGATGCCCCTCCCCGACCGACCGGCGGCCGCGCCCGTGCCGTCGGGGAGCGGCGCCGCGACGACGGTGGTGCCACGCCCGACATGAGCCTCGACCAGCCCGGCGGCGGTCAGGTCATGGTAGGCACGGACGACGGTCGTGCGGTCGACACCGAGGGCGGCGGCGAGGGTCCGCTCCGGCGGCAGGCGGGCGCCGATCGGGATCATCCCGCCGGCGATGGCGGCGCGCACCCCCCGCTCGATCTGCCGGTAGAGGGGGGTGCGGCCGACCCGGTCGAGCCGGAGCCCAAGGTCGTCGGCCGGTGAGGTGACCGCCGGATCGGGTCGGCGGCTCGTCGTGGCCAAAGCTGCCTCCGCGGCGGCATTCGTCCCGATTTGGACACCCGCTGCCCCGCGGGCTCACGGTCCCCGTGCCCGGTCGCGTCCGGACCCCGCTGGGTTTGGTCCGGTCGCACCGGCACCCGCCGCCATTGCCAAAGGACGCCGGCATCGCCCCGTCGGTCCCACAGCTGAGTCGCCGGGTGGCCAATTGTAGGCCGGCGGATCGTGGTGCCGACCGCACCCGCGGAACGGCGTCACGTCCGGAGTCGGGACTGGCCGCCACGGCCTTTCACGCCGAGGAGTCCGAACCGAGGCCACCCGTCGGCAAGCCGGTGCCGGGTTCAGCGGGAGAAGACCCATACCGATCGAGCGATCGAACAATCCTGCCGGTCCATGCATCCTGATAGTGTCGCCGGAGATTCAGGCGACGCCGAGTGACGGGGAGGGGCGAGCCGTGGGCGCGGAGCAGCGGAGCGATGCCGACCTGGTGCGCGCCGCGCGGGCCGGTGACACCGCGAGTCTCGGCGTGCTGCTCGAGCGGTACCGCGCGCCGCTCTACGCCGTCGCGCTTCGGATGCTCGGACACGGCCCCCAGGCCCAGGACGCCGTGCACGACACCTTTCTGATCGCGCTCCGGCGGCTGGACTCGCTGCACGACCCCGCGGCGGTCGGCGGCTGGCTCCGGGCGGTGACTCGCAACGTCTGCTTGGAGACGGTGCGCGGTGCCCCTGGCCCGCTCCCGCTCGACGGCCTTCCCGCCGCCGGGGAACCGCGGTCGTCGGATGCGTCGATGGAGGAGCGTATCGACCGCCTGGCGACGAGGGACTGGGTGTGGACCGCGCTGGCGGCGCTGCCGGAGACGCTCCGGGTCACCGCCATGCTGCGCTACTTCGGGAGTCACCCCTCGTACGAGGAGATCGCGGTCGTGCTCGGTGTGCCGATCGGGACCGTCAAGAGCCGGCTCAACCAGGTCAAGGTCAAGCTCGCCGAGGCGCTGCTCGCCACCGCGGGGCTCGACCATTCCGAAGCCGTCCACCGCCGCGAGGCGGCGGCCACCTACTTCGCCGCCGCCGCGGACGAGATCAATCGGGGGCGTGGCTACGACCTGTTGGTGGACGCGTACGCGGACGACCCCGAGATGCTGCTCGCGGACGGGACCGTTGTCCGTGGACGCCGCTACCTCATCGAGGAGCTCGACGGGGACTTGCGGGCCGGCATGAAGATGCATCTCTCCCACGTCTCCGCGAGCAAGGACATCACGATCCTCGACGCGTCCTTCGAGAATCCCCAGGACGATCCCTTCCGGTGCCCACCGGCGACCACCCAGGTCCACTTTCAGCGCGATGGCAGGACCGAGCGGGTGCGGCTCTACTTCGCCCCGCGCCCGGACAGCGAGAAGGAGGAGGAAGGAAAGCAAGCCGGCCAGGACGTCACGTGACCGCGGACAGGGCGACGTGCCCGATGGGCGTGGACAGGAGCAGTGGCGATGCACAGCAACGAGCAGGCGATGCCGATCGCGATGCAGCAAGACGAGTTCGTGAGCCGCCAGTCGCAGTGGGGGACGATGACCGTCGCCTTCGAGCGCGCCCCATCGGGGATGGACAGCCGGCCGTTGTTCGAGGGACTCCCCGGCGACAGCTGCCAGTGCCCGCACTGGGGATACGTGATCAGCGGCCGGATGCGGGTGATCTACGCCGACCATGAGGAGACGGTCAGCGCGGGCGAGGCGTACTACCTCGCTCCCGGCCACAACATCGTCTGCGAGGAAGCCGGGGAACTCGTCGAGTTCAGTCCCCAGGGCGAGTACCAGAAGACGATGCAGGCGGTGGCCGCCAAAGTAGCGGGCGGCGTCTAGCGCCCGTCAAGGCGAGGCCTCACCTGACCCGGTCTTCATCGGCCCGGTCCCCGGGATGGAGATCGACGCCCTCGTCGCGGCCCACGAGCGTCAGGCGGTACCCGCTTGAGACGACCCTCGCCCCGCGCGCGGCGACGAGAGGGCACCCATGCGTTCACTCCTATTCGCGACGACTGGGGAGCAGGCCGACGCGATCCGACAGCGCCACGTCTCCGCGACCGCGTTGTTAGACGCGCACCTGGCGCAGATAGCCCGTCACAACCCGGCCCTGAATGCCATCGTCACCCTCGATGAGGACGGCGCTCGCGCCCGTGCTAAGGAAGCCGACCACGCCATCGCGCGGCGAGAAGCTTGGGGTCCACTCCACGGGGTGCCGGTCACCATCAAGGACTCCCTGGAGACCGCGGGCATGCGGACGACCGCTGGCCACCCGCCCCTCGGCACCTATGTCCCCGCGCAAGACGCACCCTGCGTGGCAAGGCTGCGCGCGGCCGGCGCGATCATCCTCGGCAAGACCAACCTGCCCGAACTCTGCATCGGCCCCCAGTCGGACAACCCCCTCTTCGGGCAGGCGAGCAACCCGTGGGACCCCAGCAGGACACCTGGTGGATCGACCGGTGGCGGAGCGGCCGCCCTCGCCAGCGGGATGACGTCGCTGACGATCGGCAGCGATGCGGGCGGATCGGTACGCATCCCGGCGCACTACTGCGGCGTGTTCGGCCTGAAGCCGACCGAGCACCGCGTGCCGTTCACGGGCCACATCCCCGAGCTGCCGGGGGCTCCTCGTGGCCTGCGCCATCTGGCCACGCTCGGTCCTATGGCCCGCTCGATCGACGATCTGGAGCTGGCGCTGAGGCTGATCGCCGGCCCCGACGGCCACCAGTGGGAGGTGCCGCCGGTTCCCATGGAGCCGGTCCCGAGACCGACTCTTAGCCGTCTTCGCCTTGCCTGGACCGATACCCTCGGTGGCATCCCCATCTCGGCCGACACGCGCGCCGCCCTTGCCTCGCTGGCGACGAACCTAGCGGCGGCGGGCGCGTTCGTCGAGCAGCGAACGCCCGACGGCTTCGACTTTGATGCGGTCTGGGATGCGTGCTTTCGGATGTTCGACGCGGAGATCTCACCGTCGTCGCCGCCGGATGTCGCAGCGGAGTGGACGGTGCGGCGGTACACCGATCTGCTGATGACACGTGATCATCAGATCGCCGTGGTCGAGGCGTTCCTCGGGTCGTGGGACGCCTGGCTGCTCCCGGTCTCGGCCGGTCCGGCGTTTTCCCACTGTCCTCCCGGCAGTCCCATCCCTGTGGACGGCCAGGCAGAGGAATACTGGAGAGCGACGGCGGGGTTGACCTTTCCGTTCAACCTGACCGGCCAACCGGTCGTCGCCGTGCCCCTCGCTCGGTCGGCGGACGGGCTCCCGATTGGCCTCCAGGTCGTCGGCCCGCGGTGGTCAGAGCCACGGCTCCTGGGGATCGCGAGAGCAGTATCCGATCTCATCGCGCCGTTGGGCCCGCCTCCGGGATACTGAGCGCACGCCCCGCGTCGCCGTCGATTCACCGAGGCAACAGCCCGGGAACCGGAACGCGCCGCCTGGCCGCGACCGGCCACGCGGCGAATGCCCCGCCTGTCCTGGGACGGAGGATTACGGGAGGCGGATCCGTCCCCCAGGGCGTGCCACCGGAGCGTGCGGGCCAGAAGCTCGGAGGACCTGGCGTCGTCCTATCCCGTTCGCTCCATCGCCGACTCGTCTGTTCGGACGCGTGGGCAGTCCTGGCCAGAGATGGCCCGGAGTTCCTCCTCCGCTCACCATAGGTCTCATCGCGTCGACCTCCCCGGGCCTTGGTCGGCTCACCGCCACGCCCGAGATTCGTCGGGATCGCCTGTCCGGACCGGTGCCCTGCCCCCGCGGCCCGTCAACCATGTCCCGCCGGGAGGGGCGCGGCATGCCGCGCCCCTCCCGGCAACCCGGCGGCCCTGGCGTCGCCCCGGCCGGGGCACGTCCCCCCGCAGACGAGGCGCGAAAGACCCCGAGACGGTGTTCTCAGCTGACGTCGCCCATAGCCACCGAGAGGTCGGCACCATGGTGCGCGGCCGCTCCACCGCGATCGTGCCCGGACAAGGGGTGGAAGGCGACGCCCGGTTCTGGGGCCTGAGGGGCCGACAGTCCCGCGTCGGACAGTGTCGCGGTCACCGCTTGACGGCGTCCGGAGGCGACCCTATGATCCCGCCCGGTCGTCGACAATCCGAGGGACCTCCGCCAGCCAGGGCGACCGGGGCACATCGCGCTCGCCCACCTCGCCGGGTCCACGCGCGACCGGACGACCGGTCGGGCGCGGTCAGGGTCCGCAAACGAAACGGAGACCCTCGTGAGCGGCGCATCCCTGCGACTCGGCCGGCTCTTTGACTCCGGCAGCGGCCGGTCGTTCATCGCCGCCATCGACCACGGCATCACCCTCGGCGTGCCGACGGGTGCCGAGGACGCCGTCGGCGCGGTCGAGCGCGTGGTGGCCTGCGAGCCGGACGCGGTCCTGATCTCCCCCGGCCTGCTCAGCAAGACCGGCGACCACTTCGCCCGTCGCGGTGCCCCGTCGCCGATCGTCCGTGCCGACTGGTTCATCGCGACCACGGACCCGCACCTCGCCGGGTACGACGAGCAGTACCGCGTCCTTGTCTCCCCGACCCACGCCGCGCACCTCGGCGCCGACGCCTTCATCCTCTTCCTGATCCTCGGCCCGGAGCGCGGCGCCCAGTTCGCCGACAACGTCCGGATCCTGGCGCAGGCGGCCGAGGACGCCCACAAGGTGGGGCTGCCGTTGATCGTGGAGGCGGTGGCCTGGGGCCACCGGGTCCCCGAGCGGCGCAAGGACGCCGACCTGCTCGCCTTTGGCTGCCGGATGGCCGCCGAGCTCGGCGCCGACGCCGTGAAGACCGAGTGGACCGGCGACGTCGCGAGCATGCGTCAGGTGGTAGACGGCTGCCCGGTGCCGGTGCTCGTCCTCGGCGGGCCGAAGACCGAAGACCCCAACGCCCTCTACGACGCGACCGAGCAGGCGATGGTCGCCGGCGCGAAGGGCGTCGTCTACGGCCGCAACGTCTGGCAGGCCGACGACCCGGTCGCGACCAGTCGCCGCCTTCGCGAGATCATCCACAGCGGCCCGGCGCTCGTCGGCTCCTAGTATCTGCCCGTCGGTGCGCCAGACGGCGTGCCGGCCACCGCCATAGACCCCAATCGGGGGCACCCCCACGGTGCCACGCGTGAGACAGGCGAGTCGGGGCGCAGCGGCGCGTCCCGAGGAAGGCTCGCCCACCCAGTGTTGGGAGTTCGGCTCCGGTTCCCGGACAGACGGTCGTCGGTACGGCCATCAGGGAATCGCCGGCACGGCAGCCGGCAACGTATTCGCTCCGCGGGAGGAGACAGACGGATGGCAGACGCTCGGATCCACCAGCTCTACCGGGACCTTCGCGCCGGCGCGATCAGCCGGCGGGACTTCGTGAGGGCGGGCACCGCGCTCGGTGTCTCGTCGACGGCGCTCGGGCTCTTCCTCCGCGCCGAGGCGGTCGCGGCGCAGGATCCGCCGGCGGGGGTCGGGGCGCCGGTTGTCGCCCAGCCGTGCGGCGACGCCTGCGAGTGGGCCGGACAGGAACTGACCGTCCAGTGCATCGACGACTCGGTGAAGCTGCCCTGGGAAGGCGTCCGGGCCGAGTTCGAGGCCGCAACCGGCGCGAAGCTGAACATCATCGCCGACCCGATCGCCGAGGCGTTCCCGAAGCTGCTCGATGACGCGGTGACCGGTCGCAACGAGATCGACGCGGCGATGATCGGCATGTGGTGGCTCGGCGAGCTGGTCGCCGGCGACTACATCCGGCCCTACGACGACTTCTACGAGGACACCAGCGGCCGCTTCCCCAAGTTCGACTTCGAGGCCGACCTGCCCGGGATCCAGGCCCTCCACCTCTACAACGGCCAGAAGTTCGTGGTCCCCTACGACTGCGATGGCCAGGTCCTCTACTACCGCCGCGACCTGCTCGAGGACCCGGCCCACCAGCAGGCGTTCCAGGCCGAGTACGGCCGCCCGCTGGCCGTCCCCCAGACCTGGGAAGAGCTGCGCGACATCGCCAAGTACTTCACCGGCAAGCCGCTCGGCGGCGACGCCGAGACCGGCCACGGCATCTCGATGCACCTCAAGGTCGGCGGCCAGGGCATGTTCCACTTCATGTCCCTCTCCGCCCCCTTCGTGATCGGCCCCGAGAACCCGAAGCTGTACTGGTTCGACCCCGAGAACATGGACCCGCTCGTCGAGAGCGAGGGCCACCGCCGGGCGATGGCGCTCTACCTCGAGCTCGTCCAGTACGGCCCGCAGGCGATGCTCGCCTGGGCGCTCGGCGAGGCGTGGGACTACTTCCTCCGCGGGAACGCGGTCTTCACCTACAGCTGGGGCGACGTCGCGGCGCTCGCCGTCGAGCGCAACTCCTTCGTCAAGGGCAAGGTCGGCACGTCCCAGCTCCCGGGCACGATGGCCTACGTCGATCCCAAGCTCGGCCAGGAGTACCCGGTCCAGACGCCGAACCTGGTCGGCAACACCACCGGCGGCTCGTGGGCGCCGGTGATCATGAAGGGGTCCGACCAGCCCGAACTGGCCTACTACTTCTGCGCCCTGCTCGCGACCGAGCCGAAGGAGCGGTACTTCGCCGCCGTCGGCACCGACGGCGTGGACCCGGGCAAGACCTACCAGATCCTGCCGCCCGAGGGCACCGGCAACGTCGAGGACTACCTCGCCCAGGGGTGGGTCGCCCAGGACGCGCAGGAGTACACCAAGGCCTACTTCGACAACTACCAGAACCCCAACCAGCTGCCGTTCCTGCGCATCCCCGGCACGTTCGAGTACTGGACGGCGATGGACGTCCGCCTCTCCGAGGCGGTCACCAACGCCGCGTCCCCGGAGGAGGCCCTGGCCTCGATGGCGCAGGACTTCCGCGACATCAACGACCGCCTCGGCGTCGCGGAGCAACTCGAGATCTACAAGGCCTCGCTCGGCCTCTAGGCTGTGGCTTTGCTCCGGCGAGCGCGTCGTCGGGGTGGCGGGGCCGGTCGTCCCGGCCCCGCCACCCCGCCTTCCTGATCGCCCCACCCCTCCACCTGCCCGCGGCGCCACCGGTCCCGACCGTCAGGAGCAGCGATGGCTCAGTCCCAGACGACCGGCCCCGTCCAGCCGGTTCGGGCCCGGCTCCAGCCGGCCGGATCGGCGCCGCTGGCGCGCCCCGACGTCTCGCCGCGGGCGATGGTCTCGCCGGCCGCGGTGCTGGTCGCGCTGGCCCTCGGCGGGGTGCTCGCCTACGGCCTGCCGGCCGTCGACCTGACGACCGGCGCCGACCTTGGCCTCGGCGCCGTCTCCGACCGGCTGACACTGGGCGGCGACGGCTGGGTCACGACGCTGAGCTGGTTCGGCGCGATCGTCGCGGCGGTGGCGGCCTTCGCCTTCCCCCGCAGCGAGCGGTTCATCCAGGCGATCGCGGTCTCGGCCGGCTCGCTGGTGGCGATGGCCGTCCCGTACTTCGTCTGGTCCCACCTCAGCCTGGTCGACGACGAGGCCGCCGGGCTCGGGCTCGGGCTGGCGCTGGCCTGGGCGTGCTTCGGCGTGGCGGCGGCCATGCCCTGGCTCGGCCTCTTCGCCTGGGACCGGACGCGACCGGCGCTCGGGCGCGACTGGTCGAAGTGGATCTTCCTCCTCCCGGCCGTCGCCTGGGTCTTCCTCCTGACGATCTTCCCGCTGCTCTACGCCCTCACGACGAGCCGCTACGCCTTCCGCAACGGCCGGATCAGCCGCTCGGTCGGCTGGGAGAACTACCGCCGCCTGTTCGCGGAGGACGTATCGGCCGGTGCCCTCGGCGGCGCCGTCGTGGTTGCCGGGATAGCCGCCGCGGTCGCGGTCGCCCTCGGTGTCGGCTGGACACTGCTCAACGAGCGGGCGGTCACCCGGCGCGACGTCGCCCGGGCGGCCCACCTCGTTCCCCTCGTCGCCGTGCCGGCGGTGCTCGTCTACCTGGCCCAGACGGTGCTGCGTGACCCGCTCGGCCCGCAGCTGGTGATCACCTTCATCTTCGTCGCCGGCGCGGTCGGCACCCAGATGCTCCTCGGGTTCCTGATCGCCCTGGTGCTCAACCGCGAGCTCCGGGGCCGCGGGGTCCTGCGGGCGGTCATGACACTGCCGCTCTTCGCGACGCCGATCGCGCTCGGCTACCTCGCCCGGTCGATCTTCTACGAGGAGGGCGGTCCGATCAACGCGGGGCTGGGCAGCCTCGGGCTCGGCCAGCCGCCCTGGCTCTCGGACCCCCAGTGGGCCCGCCTGGCAACGATCATCGTCGACGTCTGGCAGTGGACCCCGTTCGTCTTCATTATCGCGCTGGCCGGGCTCCAGGGCCTCTCCCAGGAGGTGATCGAGGCGGCTGAGGTCGACGGCGCCACCGGCTGGCAGGTCCTGCGCTCGATCACGCTGCCGCTGATGGCCCCGATCCTGTGGCTCATCTTCCTGCTGCGGGCGATCGACTCCTTCAAGGTGTTCGACATCCCGTCCGGCCTGACCCTCGGCGGGCCGGGACGGGCCACGGAGTACTACTCCCTCTTCAACTACCGGACCGCCCGGAAGTTCTTCAGCTACGGGGAGGCGGCGGCGCAGGCGTTCCTGCTGCTGTTCGTGGTGATGGTCCTCGTCTCGCTGCTCTGGGGTCGGATCAAGCACGTCTACGAGGACGAGGGGGTCCGCGCATGACCGCGAGCACCGTCCCGACCCGCGCCGCGGGCGTCGCACCGCGGCCGTCCGCCGGGCGCCGCCGTGGGCGAGGGCGCCACCTGCTGGGGACGGCGTTCATCCTGCTCGTGGTCGCGCTGCTGCTGGTCTGGACGCTCTTCCCCTTCTACTGGGCGTTCATCAGCTCGATCAAGAACCCGGCCGACAACTACGGCAACAACTGGCTGCCGTGGGTCTCCTTCGAGCCGACCCTCAAGCCGTGGCGGGACCTCTGGGGGATCCGCGAGATCCGCGACGCGATGGTCAACAGCACCGTGATCTCGGTCGGCGCCGCGACGATCGCCCTGCTGCTGGGGACGCTGGCCGCCTACGGGATCGCGCGGTTCCGGTTCTTCCGACCCCAGAACGGGAGCCTGACGACCTGGTTCCTCTCCCAGCGCGTCCTGCCGCCCGTGATCTTCGTCACGCCCTACTTCCTGATCCTGGTCAAGCTCGACCTGATCGACAGCGTCTGGGCGCTGATGCTGCTCAACGCGACGTTCAACCTGCCGTTCCCGGTGATCATCCTGACCCAGATGTTCCGCGAGATCCCCGTCGAGCTCGAGGAGGCGGCCCAGGTCGACGGCGCGAGCCGGCTGGCGATCTTCGCCCGGATCGCCCTCCCGCTGGTGCTGCCGGGGCTGGTCGTGAGCTGGATCCTCTGCCTGGCGTTCAGCTGGAACGAGTTCCTGTTCGGCTTCGCGATGACCCAGGAGGCGGCGCGACCGATCCCGGTCTTCCTGGCCGGCGGCGACCAGACCCGTGGCGTCGACTTCCAGGCGATCGGCACCCGGATGTTGCTCGCCGCGTCGGTCCCGCTGATCGCGGCGATGCTTGTCCAGCGCTACATCGTCCGTGGGCTCTCGCTGGGGGCGGTCAAGGGATGACGCGCCGCCTCGGTTCCACGCCGGGCCGGGAGGTGCGCCTCGCGCCGCCCCACGTCGTCACGACGGCCGGTCGGACCCCGTGAGCATGGGCCGGTGACCCTCCTCGTCGGCCTCGACGTCGGCACCACCAGCGTCAAGGCGTGCGTCTACCGCCCGGACGGCACGGCGGTCGCCGGGTCGGCCGTGCCGACCCCCACCCACCACCCCCGGCCGGGCTGGGCGCACCACGAACCGGACGAGCTGTGGGGAGGCGCCGTCGCCGCGCTGCGGGGCGCGCTCGGTCAGCTCGCGCCCGGCCAGGCGGCCGAGATCGCCGGCGTCGCGGTCGCGAGCATGGGCGAGGCCGGCGTCCCGCTCGACGAGCGGGGGCGGCCGACCCACGCCGTGATCGCCTGGTACGACACGCGGTCCCAACCTCAGGCCGACGTTCTCGCCGCCCGCTTCGGCCACGACGCCCTCTTCGCGACGACCGGCCTGTCGCTGCAGCCGATCTGGAGCCTGCTCAAGCTGCTCTGGCTCAAGGACCAGGAGCCCGAGGCCTTCGCCCGGACCCGGCGCTGGCTCAACGTGGCCGACTACATCGCGTTCCGGCTCTGCGGCGTGGCCGCGACCGACCCCTCGCTGGCCTCCCGGACCCACGCGCTCGACCTCCGGGCGCGGCGGTGGGACGAGGGACTGCTGGGCGAGGTCGGCATCAGGTCGGGCACCTTCGCGCCGCTGGTCCAGAGCGGGACGGCGCTCGACACCGTCACGCCCGCCGCCGCCGCCGCGACCGGCCTGCCGCTCGGGGCCCGGGTGGCGGCCGGCGGCCACGACCACGTCTGCGGCGCGCTCGCGGTTGGGGTCACCGAGCCGGGCGAGATGCTCAACTCGCTGGGCACCGCCGAGGCGATCTTCCTTCCCCTCGAGGCCCCGCTCGCCGACCCGGTGATGGGCGCCCAGGGGTACACCCAGGGGGCGCACGTCGTCCCCGACCGCTCCTACGTCTTCGGCGGGCAGTACACCACCGGGGCGGCGGTGGACTGGCTGCGCGACGTCGTCGGGCGCGAGCGGCCCTACGGCGACCTGATCGCCGAGGCGGAAGCGATGCCGCCGGGCAGCCTCGGGGTCGGGTTCCTCCCCTACCTGCGGATCGCCGCGCCGCCGCACAACGACCCGCGGGCCCGCGCCGCCTTCGTCGGCCTGACCGCCGACACGCCGCGCGGCGCGATGGTCCGCGCGGTCTTCGAAGGGCTGGCCTTCGAGTCCCGCGCGTCGCTGGAGCCGCTCTTCGCCCATACCGGCCTCGACCGCCTGGCCCGCATCGTCGCCATCGGCGGCGGCACGCGGAACCGCCTCCTGATGCGGATCAAGGCGACGGTCCAGCAGCAGCCGTCGACGGTGGCGAACGTCGCCGAGGCGACCACGCTCGGCGCGGCGATGCTGGCGGGGCTCGGCGCCGGCGTCTATCGGGATGTGCCCGACGCGCTCGGCGCCCTCCGCTACGAGACGGTCGAGGTCCCGCCCGTCGAGGCGTGGGTGCCGCTCTACGACGCCATCTACGACCGGGCCTACCGGCGGATCTACCCGGCGCTGCGGGACCTGCACCACGCCCTCGGCGACCTGCAGGACGATCTCGCGGCCGGCGCGCTCGCCGTCGGAAACGGGCCGCCACCGGACGCGGCGGTCGAGCCGGCGGCCAACAGAGGGGTCACGGTGGGACGACCGGCGTGAGCCCCCGGTTCCCGGTGATCGCCCGTCGCGCGGAAGCGGCCGAGCGGCACGGCGACGACCGGATACGCCGCTGACCCCGGGCCGCGGTCGAAGGACCGCCGCCGAGGTCTCGGATCCTCCGGGTGCCAGACCAGCCGCGTCGGGGTCATGGCCGGCTCATCGGCGGGCTACACTCCGTGCGCCGTGTGCCTGTCCTCCAACGGCCGAGGGCCGAGGGCACCGGCGCCACGAGCCCCCGCCGACGCCGTTCCCGCGCCCTCGTCTGGATGGCCCCCGATGTCCGCGCCACGCTACCTCGGCCTCGACCTCGGGACCTCGTCGCTGAAGGCCCTCGTCGTGGACGCCGCCGGTCGAACGCTGGGGACGGGCAGCGCGCCCTATCCCATTGTCCGCCCCGCTTCCGACCGGGCCGAGCAGGACCCGGAGGCATGGTGGCGCGCGGCCGCCGTGGCGACCCGGGCGGCCCTCGCCGCAGCCGGCCGCGGACCGGTCGCCGCCATCGGCCTGACGGGCCAGATGCACGGGACGGTGCTGCTCGGCGACGACGACCGCCCGCTCGCGCCGGCCGTGATCTGGATGGACCGTCGCGCCGCCGCGGAGGTCGCCGACCTGACGGAGGAGGTCGGACGGGAGCGGCTCGTCGAGCTCGCCGGCAGCCCCCTCGCGGTCGGCTTCCAGGCGGCGACGATCCGCTGGCTGACGCGCCATCGGCCCGATCTCTGGGCCGCCACCCGGACGGTGCTGCTGCCGAAGGACTGGCTGCGCTTCCGGTTGACCGGCGAGATCGCGACCGACCCGAGCGACGCGTCGGGCACGCTGCTGCTGGATGTCCGGCGGCGCGACTGGGCGCCGAAGCTGCTCGCCGCCGCGGGGGCGGACCGTGGGGTCCTGCCGCCCGTGCGGCCGTCCGGCGCCTGGGCGGGAAGGCTGCGCCCCGAGGCGGCGAAGGCGCTCGGGCTGGCGGCGGCGACGCCGGTGGTGGTCGGCGCGGGCGACGCTCCGGCCGCGGCGCTTGGCGCGGGGATCGTCGACGCCGGCACGCTGCTCCTCACGCTGAGCACCGGAGCCCAGGTCCTCGTCCCGGCACCGGAGGTCCGGATCGACGGTCGGGGTCGCCTCCACACCTTCTGCGCCGCGCTCGATCCCGGCCCCGCGTCCCCGGGCTGGTACCAGATGGGCGCGGTCATGACCGCCGGGGCGGCGCTGCGCTGGCTCGGCAGGGAGGTCTTCTGGCTTGACGGCGACGATGCCGACCGCCGGCTCGTGGCCCTCGCCGCGGCGGCGCCGGCCGGGGCGCGAGGGCTCCTCTTCCTCCCCTACCTCGCCGGCGAGCGGACGCCGCACATGGCCCCGGAGGCCCGCGGGGTGTTCCTCGGGCTGACGGCCGCCCACGGCCGCCCCGAACTGGCCCGTGCCGTCGTCGAGGGCGTCACCTTCGCCTGCGCCGACGCCTTCGCCGCGCTCGCCGAGGCGGGCGCCACCCCGAGCGAGATCGTCGTCGCCGGCGGTGGGGCCCGCTCCGGGCTCTGGCAGGGAATCGTCGCCGACGTCTTCGGGCTGCCGGTCCGTCCGCTCGCGGAGGCCGACCAGACGGCACTCGGCGCCGCCCTCCTCGCGGCGGCGGCCGACGCGCGGACGGCCCCCGCCGACCTGGCGCGCGCCTGGTCCGCCGGGACCCGCGGCGAGGCGCTCTCCCCGGACCCATCGCGCCGGGCGGCCTATGAGGAGCTGCTCCCGATCTTCCGCGGCGCCTTCGCCAAGCTCCGCGACGACTTCGCGGCGCTGGCCCGGTTCGCGTCGGCGAGGGGCTGATCCTCGCGTCCGGCGCCCATACGCTTGGCCGCGGCAGCGAGGTGTCTCGCGCCGGCAGAGACGACGCGCCGGATCACCGTGAGGTCGGGTGCAGCGGCTGAGACGGAATCCGTGTGGCCACCATGACCCGGCCTGACGATCCGCGGCCAACTGAGACCCAAGCTAGTCCGCCGGGCGAAACTCGGGCGCTCACCCGGCCCCCGTCCTACGGCTCCCTGCGATCCGGCGCGGTCACGGCCACCCCCGCTCCCGTCGATCGGGCCCCCGGCGCCGACTCGCCGCTTCGGAGGCGCGCCGCCAGCGACCAGAGCGAGACCATCGCCCAGACGCCTTCCAGCAGCAGGAAGCCCCACTGCCGGTCCGCGGCGGCGAGCACCGCGAGGATCCCCGAGCCGACGAGATTGAGGACCAGGCTCGGGTAGGACCGTGCGTCGCGGAACCCGGTCTGGGTGGCGACGAACGCGGCCAGCACCAGCAGCGCGCCGAAGATCTGAACTGCCTGTTCCACGGAGACCTCGTCCTGCCTCGAACCGGCCGACCGGTGCGACCCGACGATCCGCCTCCGAAGCAGGAGGCGGGCCCCCGACCGGGGTAGCAATGGTAGACGCCGCGCCCTCGGGCGGGGCGGCGGATTGCATCGCCACCGACGGCGTACCACCGACCCCGAACCGCCGCTTGGCGACCCACCCGGCGATCGAGGACGCGCCCCCCTTCCGCGCGACTCCCGGACGACGCTGACTCGGGGACACCCCGTCCGTGCCTGTCCCGTCGCGGGGCGTGGGCGCGGCTGGCAGCCCGCCCGCCCCGGAATTGCCGCCGTAACGCGGCGCGGCGCGTTCCCTCGCCGGCCGGTGGTCCCCGATGCCGACGCGGCAACCGACGGCCGCAACTTGACCGGATGGCACCGCGCGGGTAGAATTAGTACAAATGTTCTTTCCGCCGGGCGAGGGTGCCCCGCGGCCCGTGGAGCCCCGCCGATGACCACTCCAACCGCCACTGCCCCGATCAAACCCACCCCGATCACGTCCGCGCCCTCGCTCGCCGGGCGGACGGCCGTCCGCGCGGCCGACGTCGCGCCGGAGGCGCCCGTGCGCCCGGGCGCACCCCGAGCCGGCCTCGGCCCGAGCCGTCGGCACCCGACGAACCGCGACGCCGCCGAGGTGCTCTTCAACGTCGCGACGATCCTCGAGCTCGCCGAGGACAACCCGTACCGGGTCCGGGCCTACCGGAACGCGGCGCGGCTCCTTCTCCGCAGCCGCCAGGACGCCCGCGTCCAGCTGACCGCCGAAGGCGAGTTGGCGCTGCCCGGCCTCGGCAAGCGCCTGCGCCGAAAGCTCGGCGAGCTGCTCACGTCCGGTCGGATGGGGTTCTACGTCGAACTCTGCGCCGATCTGCCGCCGGAGGTCAGCCAGCTGATGCAGATCCCGACCGTCGGGCCGAAGACCGCGATGCGGCTGCGCGAGGAGCTGGGCCTCGGCTCCCCCACCGAGGTCCGCGACGCCGCCCTCGCCGGGCGGATCAGGGCCCTCTACGGCTTCGGCGCCGCCCGCGAGCGGCAGCTGCTCGAGGGGGCCGAGGCGACGCTCGCCGGGCGTCCGAAGCGGCTCGCCGCGCCGCCCGTCGAAGGCGACGGCGAGACCCCGCCCCCCCCGCCTCCTGCCAAGCCGGTCGCGCTGCCGCGTCCGGGTCAGCTCACGCTGCCGGAGGCGGCGTAGGTGCCTCGCCCGTTCGTCCCGGGCCGCGGCGGCTGGGGTAGCCGTCGCCACGCGGCGGCCCCCGCCTCGTCCGACGCGCCGGTGAGCGACGGCGACGTCGCCGAGGACCGCGAGGCCGAGGGCGAGCTTGAGGACCTCTTCGCCGCCCTCGCCGGCGAGGAGGCCGACGGCGCGCCCGACGAGCCGCTGGAGGACGACCGGGAGGCGCCTGACGCGTCGGGCGCCCCCGCGGCCGCGGCGTCGAGCGCGGCGCCGGCCGAGCCGGGCCTCGACGGGTCGACGGTGGTCGACCTCGTCACCCCGGGGGTCCGGGCTACCCACGGGTTGGCCCGGCCCGCCGCGTTGGCGCTCACGCCCCGCCCCTACCAGGAAGAGGCGGTCGCCGCCTGGTCTCGCCAGGGCGGCCGGGGCGTGGTCGTGCTGCCAACCGGGGCGGGCAAAACGGTGGTCGCGCTGACCGTGGCCGCCCGGCTCGGCCTGCGGACGCTGGTCGTCGTGCCGACGATCGAGCTGCTCCACCAGTGGCGCACCGGCCTGGCGGAGAAGCTGGGCTACCCGCTGGACGAGGTCGGGATCGTCGGCGGCGGCAAACGGACGGTCCGCGACCTGACGGTGATCACCTACGACTCGGCGGCGATGCCGTCCCGGCGGCTCGACGGCTTCGGGCTGCTGGTGGTCGACGAGGTCCACCACCTCCCGGCGCGGGCCTACCGGGGCATCGCGGGCAAGGTCAACGCGCCCTTCCGGCTCGGCCTCAGCGCCACCCCCGAGCGCAGCGACGACGGCCACGAGGCGCTCGGCGCCCTGGTCGGCCCCGTCGTCTTCCGGCGCAGCCCGGCCGAGCTCTCGCGCGACCGCTACATCGCCTCCTACAAGGAGAAGCGGATCTTCGTCGACCTCACCTCCGACGAGCAGATCCGCTACGACCAGCTGATGGCCGAGTACAAGTTCTACCTGGCGTCCCGCCGCGGCAGTCTCGGTCGTTCCGAAGGGATGTTCGTCGAGATGATCCGTCGCTCCGGGCACGACCCCGCCGCCCGGTCGGCGCTCCGCGCGCACCACCAGGCGCGGATGATCGCCCTCAACGCCGACGCCAAGATCGCGAAGGTGGTCGAGCTGCTGGTCAAGCACCGCGACGACAAGGTGATCGTGTTCTCGGAGTACAACGCGATGGTCGACGTCCTCAGCGAGCAACTGCTCCTGCCGGCGATCACCTACCGCACCGCGCCGGCCGAGCGGCGACAGACGCTCGAGCGGTTCCGGTCCGGCGAGTACGGCAAGCTGGTCACGGGGCGGGTGCTGAACGAGGGCGTCGACGTGCCGGACGCCAACGTCGCGATCGTGGTCAGCGGCTCGTCGGCCACCCGCGAGTACATCCAGCGCCTGGGGCGCATCCTGCGCCCAAAGGCGAGCGAAGCGCAACTCTACGAGTTGGTCACCCGCCGGACCACCGAGGGCCGCAGCGCCCGCCGCCGCCGCCCGGTCGACGAGGTCGACCCCGACCGCCTCGCCCGCCGCCTCGCCGGCGCCCGGGCCGATGCGGCCAACGCCGCCGAGACGCCCGCCGCCTGACCGCCCGTCCCTCGCCCGTCGCCCCCCTCTGGGGCGTCACGGGCGACGGTGCCCGCCCGACACGGAGCCCCGCATGGCCTTCCGCCGCCAGGACATCGCCAAGACGACCCGGAAGGACAAGGAGGGCGGGGGGCCGCGCAAGCTCTACCCCCGCTACCTCCGCGACCGGACCGTGCTCCCCAAGGTCGAACTGGCGATCGGCTACCTCGACGGTATGGTCGGTCGGCGGCGCGGCGACCTCTCGCCCGACCTCGTCCTCGACCTCCTCGGCGACCCGAAGCTCGCCCGCTGCCTCCTGGCGTGCCTGGCCGACAGCTACCGCTACCGCACACCGACCTTCGCCGAGGTCGTCGGCGAGGAGGCGGCTTCCGCGCTCGCCGCGTGGGACCTGCTCACCCCGGCCGACCTCCGCGCGCACGTCTACCTCGCCGCCAACCAGACGCGCGCCGGGGTGGTCCCCCCCGCCGAGCGGGAGGCGTTCCTGGGGGAGGTCGCGGCACCGCTGGGGCTGACCGCCCAGGCGGTGGAGAGCCTCATCCACTTGGACGCCGAGCGGAACGCCCTCCTCGAGCGGATCGGGCCCCGCCCGACGGCCGAGGACACGGTCGCCCGCTACAACGCCACGCTGACGGTCTCGGTGCTCCGCCACGCCTCGACACTCCGGCTGGAGCTGCCCGGGCTGGCGGCGACCGCGGTGGCGACGGTCTGCGACCGGCACGGCGTCGAGTGGCGACGGACCGGCCCGGAGAGCGTCGTCCTCCGCGGTCGCCGCAACGCGCACGGGACCTGGAGCAACCACGGGGGCCGGCTCGCCCGCTGCGCCGCCCAGCTGATCGCGCTCGCGCCGGCGACGCCGAGCGGCGAGGCCACGGTCCACCTCGGCGACCAGACGCTGGCCTTCCCCGTCGACGCGAAGGCGGTCGGTCCCATCCGTCCCAAGCTGCGGGCCGTGGCCAGCGTCGACGGCGTGGTGCGCGGCGCGGTGCTTGCCGACGAGGTCGCCGCCTTTCGCCGGGCCGGCGGGCGACTGGGGGGGTGGACGATGCGCCGCGCCCTGGAGCCGATCGCGGTCGACGGCGCCCTGGTCCTCCCGGAGTTCGTGTTCGTGCGCGGCGGCATCGCGGTCGCGGCCGTGCCGGTTCCGTCCGGTGCGGAGCGGGGGACGGTGCTCGCCGCGCTCGAGGTGGTGGGGCGCGCGCGCCCGGTGCTCGCGCTGGGCGTGTCCGGGGGTCTGGCCGACGTGCCGACGCTGCCCGTAGCGACACCGCCCGCGCTGCTCGCCGCCCTCGACGCGCTCGCCGAGGCGGTCGACCCCAGCCCGACCCCGCTCGGGACCCTGGCCGACGAGCTCGTCGGCGCCGGCTGGGTCGCCGAGACCCGCGTCGCCGAGGTCCTCGCGGTGGCGGCCCCCGCCGACGTGCCGGCCGCGGTCGCCCCCCTCGTCGCCGAGGGCGAGGTCGCCCACGTTCCCGGCTTCGGCCTCTGCCGGGTCGCGGTCCTCGAAGACCTCCAGGACCGGCTGCTCGGCGGGCCGCTCGATGTCGCGTCGCTCCGCGCCGGCGTCGCGGCGCGGGTCGGCCCTGGAGCCGGCGCCGACGCCCTCGCCCTCCACCTGCTCGCCCGGGGCACGGGCTCCTGGGAGCGTCCCGCACCCATCACGGGCGACGAGGTTGATCGGCGCGCGGCCTGACGGACGGTCCCGTACCGGGGGTCGCGCCCGCGCGCCTGTCCGCCGAGGTGTGCCCCGGTCGAACGCGGTGCCGGCTCTCCCGCGCCCATCGGAGTGGATGGTGGCGCGGCGGGCCGCCGGGGTCATGCATCGACGTTCCCCTCCCGCTGCGGTGGGCTGACGTTCCCCAGATGCCAGCGAGAACGGACCGGTGACGAGCCGCTCTGGGATCGCACTTTGGCCGGCCGGAAGGACGGGGGTCCGAAGAAGGGTGCCATGCTGTTTGCGACCGCCATTCTGCCGGCGGGCCTACGTCGAGGCGCCGTGGAGCCTCGACGGGCGCCCAGCGTCCCGGATGGCTCGTCTGGTCCCCTGATGTAAAACCACCCCTCGATTCGAATAGGGCTGCCCCTCGCGGGGTGCGATCTCGTGCCCGGGACGACAAGCGGAGCTGGTAAGCGTGCGCTTACCTGGGGCCCATCCGGGTCGCCACCCGGCCCCTCTTGACCGTTCGCGGGGCTTGCCATAGCCTACGGCGACCCGACTCCGTCAACGTTGACGGTCAACGTTGACGGCGAGGAGTCCGATGCCGCGGCATCGCGGCGCGGTCGTCTGCCAACCGGTCCGCCGGGCGGCACCCCACGGGTGGCACGCGATCACCCGCAGGAGGGCAGGATGCGCGATCTGTTCGACTCGTCGTTGAGTCGCCGCCGGCTGGTCCGGAACACGGGCCTTGGCGTCGCCGCGCTGGCCGCGGCGCAGGGACTCTCGCGCCCCTCCGTCGCAACCGCGCAGGAGAAGGTCACGCTGACGTGGCTGACCGACCTGCCCGGCGCGGAGGACGTGGTCGCTCGCTTCAGCGAACAGAACCCCGACATCGAGATCAAGGTGGAAACCGTCACGTTCCGCGAGGTCTTCCAGCAGAATCAGGTCCGTCTCGGCTCCAAGTCCGAGAACCCGGACATCGTCAGCGTCGACGCCCCGGTCGTCGCCTCCTACGGCCTGCGTGGCTGGCTGCGCCCGCTCGACGACGCGTTCACCCCCGAGGAGACCGACATCTGGGTCGATGCTCAGAACGAGTCGGGTCGCTACCAGGGCTCCCTCCTCGCCGCTCCGATCTGGAACTCGTCCCAACTCCTGTTCTACAACCTCGACCTCTTCGAGGCGGCGGGAGTGACCCCGCCCGGTCCGCAAGATCGCTTGACCTGGGACCAGATCGCCGAGGCGGCCCGGACGTTGACCAAGGATGGGATCTTCGGCTTCCAGTTCGAGCAGTTCAACCGCATCTATCAGTTGCAGCCACTGCCGCAGGGTAAGGGCGCGCAGTTGATCGGCGAGGACGGGCTCGAGGTCAAGGGCATCATCGACGGTCCGCAGTGGGTCGAGGCCTTCACCTGGTACTCCCAGATCCACAACGAGTGGAAGGTCGCCCCGCAGGGCACCCTCGAGGTCGAGGACCTCTTCAACAACCAGCAGTTGGCGATGTGTATCCGCGGCCCCTGGGCGATCAAGTCCTTCAGCGAGGCCAACCTGCCGTTCCGCTGGCGTGCCGCCCCGCACCCGTTCTGGGGAGGCGAGATCGTCGTTCCGACCGACTCCTGGCACCTCGGGGTCAACGCCAGCAGCCGCTACCCCGCCGAGGCCACCCGGTTCATCAAGTGGTCATCCTCCCTGGAGGGCGGCCGGGCCTGGCGGGAGGCCAACGACATCTGGCCGCCGCAGCAGGTGATCCTCGACGAGATCTTCAACGACCCGGCCAACAACGACTGGCCCGGCCAGGCGAACGCCATCGCCGCCGCCGAGGCGCAGTACGCCAAGCCGCGGCCACTGACCCCGGGCTACCTCGAGTACGAAGAGATCCTCTCCGATGCCTTCGAGGACATCCGCAACGGGGCCGACGTGCAAGAAGCACTGTCCGGCGCCGCCGACCGCATCGACCGGGAGATGGACAAGTACCGCCAGTAGACGTTCCAAGCGGCGACAATCGGGGCCGGCTCCGCGCGGGCCGGCCCCACGGATTCGGCTGCTCCACGGACGGGGGATGATCGGTGGCCCGGAGCGAGCGGTGGACTCCCTACCTCTTCCTGCTACCGGCACTGGTGCTGCTGGTGATGTGGCGCTACGTCCCGATCGTGTCGGGACTCCGCGAGAGCTTCTACAGCAACGGCCTCAGCCTGACCGGCGCCAAGGAGTACGTCGGTCTCGAGAACTTTCGCCGCCTCGGCGACGACCCGGTGTTCTGGCAGTCGCTGCGCGTGACGTTGCTCTTCAACCTGATCGTCAACCCGCTGCAGGTGGCCCTGGCGCTCGCCCTCGCCGTCCTCGCCAATCAGCGCCTCCGTGGCATCAGCGTGTTCCGGACCGTGCTGCTGCTGCCGGTGGCGATCTCGATCAACATCACGTCGCTCGCCTGGGGCCTGGCCCTCGACACGAACTACGGGCTGGTCAACGGCCTGCTCGAGGCGGTCGGATTCGAGCGCCAGCCATTCCTGCGCAGCGTCGACCAGGCGCTGCCGACGTTGATCGGGATCGTCAGCTGGATCGGCGTGCCCTTCTGGACGCTCTTCCTGCTAGCCGGGCTCCAATCGATCCCGCACGAGGTGCTGGAGGCGGCGCGGCTCGACGGCGCGACCCGGGCCCAGGCGTTCTGGCAGGTGACGGTGCCGCTGATGCGGCGGACGATCGCCTTCGTGCTGGTCTCCGACACCGTGGTCAACTTCACCCTGTTCGCGCCGCCCTACCTTCTGACCCGCGGCGGCCCGCAGGAGTCGACCAACCTGATGATGTACGAGGCGTGGCAGCGCGGGTTCGTCTACGGTGACCTCGGCGCCTCGGCGGCGATGGTGCTGGTGATCCTCGCGCTGACCATGGTCGTGGTCGCGGTGCAGTTCGCGGTGCTGCGCCCCCAACACTGAGGTCGGGGGCGGCGACCCCGCGGAGGGAATCGAGATGCGCGCGAGGATCGAACCCGCCAGCGGCGTCCCGGCGGCTCCCGGCACGGCGCGGCAAGCCAGGACGAGCGGGTGGCGGGGTCCGTCGGGACGGTTCCCACGCCCGTCCGTGGGCGCCGCACTTCAGTACGGTCTGCTCGTCCTGCTCCTGATCGTGGTCGTGTTGCCGCTCTGGTGGATCGTCGTCTCCTCGTTCACCACCCGCGAGACGGTCTGGAAGAACGTGCTGCCTTTCTCGTGGCGAGCGCTCTTGCCCGAGCAGTTCACGCTCGCCGGCTACCGGGCGATCTTCGAGAACGAGTTTGGGCGGGCCATCCTGAACACCCTCTTCGTCGGGGTCACCACCGTCGTGCTGACGATCACGATCTGCGCCACGGCCGGCTTCACGTTCGCGCGCTTCACGTTCCGCGGCAAGGGAGTGCTCTGGGCGTTGATCCTGGTCAGCCTGATGGTACCGGGGGAGGCGACGGTCATCCCGGCGTACACCCTGGTCAACAGCCTCGGCTGGCTCAACTCCTGGCAGGCCTTGATCGTGCCAGCCCTCGCCAACGGCACCGTCATCTTCCTCTTCCGCCAGTTCTTCGCCGAGATCCCGCAGGACCTCCTCGACGCCGCGCGCGTCGACGGCGCCTCGTGGACCCGGGTTCTGGGCACCATCGTGCTGCCCGTCTCGAAGCCGGTCGTCGTCACGTCCGCGATCCTGGTCTTCCTCGCGCAGTGGAACTCGTTCTTCTGGCCGATGCTGGTGTCGCCGGCGGAAGAGTTTCGCCAGGTTCAGGTCGCGGTCTCGATCCTCGGCGTCGAGCAGAACCTGCGCTTCTGGGACCAGCTCTTCGCCGGCGCGACCATCGCCGCGCTGGTGCCGCTGGTGCTGGTCCTCCCGCTCCAGCGCTACTACGTCAGCAGCATCATGGGCTCGGGCATCAAGGGGTAGCGTCGCCGCCCGCACGGCAGCGACCCGACCTGGACCAACTGCCACGGGGGAGGGCGACGACCGTCCGAAGCCGCCGGAACCGGCGCTGCTCGTCGCCGCACATCCTGGTAGGGCCGGCCCGTCGCAACGCCTGGCACACCCCTCGTCCGGATCGGAGCCGCCAGATCATCGGCCCAGCGACCCGACACAGGGCACCGTTATGCCTCCGCATCGGAGGCACGAAAGGAATGCGACCGTGGCGATCCGGACGATTCTCGATACGGACATCGGGACCGACGTGGACGACTGCCTGGCACTGGCCGTCGTGCTGGCGTCACCAGAAGTGCAGCTGGAAGGTGTCACCTGTGTCTACGGTGACGTCCGACTCCGCGCCCGGATGGTGCGCAAACTCCTGCGGCTGGCCGAGCGGGATGATGTTCCGGTGATGATCGGCGCCGAACCGCCGCTGCTCGGCCTGCGCCCGGTCTACTGGCCGGGTCATGAGGGGGTGGGGCTGCTGGAGCCCGAGGACGAGGCCATCGAGCCGGACCCGGAGCACGCCGTCGACTACCTCGTCCGCACCGTGATGGAGAACCCGGGCGAGATCCACCTGCTCGCGGTCGGCCCACTGACCAACGTCGCGCTCGCCCTGCGCCGCGAGCCGCGCCTCGCGGCGCAACTGCGGCACCTGACCATCATGGGCGGCGTCGCTCGCTCCGTGGACCGGCTCCACCTCCCCATCGGTGAGCACAACATCGTCTGCGACCCGGAGGCAGCCCACGTCGTGCTCTCCTCCGGTGCCCCGATCACCCTGATCCCGCTCGACGTGACCACCCAGGTCGAGATCCGCCGCGGCGACACCGACCGGATCCGGGCGGCGGGGACACCGTTCCATGACGCGGTCGCGCGGCAGGTCGAGCTCTACCCGCGCTTCGCGGAGACGGGGGCGACCTTCCTTCACGACCCGCTCGCGGCGGCGGCGATGGTCCGTCCGTTGCTCGTCGACACCGCGGCGCTGCACGTCGGCGTCGAGACCCAGGGACGGCTCACCACCGGCGCGACGCCCATGAAGCTGCCGACCGAGGAAGCGCCGGCTACAGCCCAGGTGGCGGTGGGTCTTGATCCGGGCGAGGCTGAGGCGTTCATTATGGAGCGGCTCGCGGGCCCGGTCGCCGTGCGCGGCGCGACCGGACGGACAGCGGCCACTGTCGGCGGCCGACCCGGCCCCAACCCGGCCGGCGGGGGCTAGGTCAAAGGTCGCGTTGGGATCGAGAGGGGACGGGATTGCCGACGCCGACCATCAAGGACGTGGCACGGGCGAGCGGCGTCTCCTACAAGACCGTCTCCCGGGTGGTCAACGGCGAGGAAGACGTCAGCGTCGCGACCCGCCAGCGGATCCAGGAGGTGATCGCGACGCTCGGCTACCGGCCGCACCACGGTGCCCGCAGCATGCGCCGCGGCCGGACCGAGACGCTCCGCCTGATGATGCACGGTCGGAACGGACGCTTCCTGGCCAACCCGTTCCAGGACGACGTGGTGTCTGGCGTGGTCGATACCGCGGCTCGGCACGGCTACGCCGTCCTGCTCGAGCTGATCGAGGAAGCCGGCGACGCCACCCGGCACAGTCTCCACGACCGGCGGGTGGACGGGACGATCCTGCTCGACAGCCACCTCCCTCGCCCACGCCTGGTTCCCCATCTACTCCAGGCCGGAGCGCCGTGCGTGGTGGTGGCGAACCGGGAGGTCGACCCGGCGCTGGGCTGGGTCGACGCCGACTTCGAGGACGGAGCCGACCGTCTCGTACGCCATCTGATCGACCTTGGTCACCGACGGATCGCTCTCCTCTCAGACGACACCACGCTCCGATCAACCCAGGGCCGCCTGGTCGGATACGAGCGCGCGCTTCTGGAGGCCGGGATCCAGCCGGACCCAGACCTGTTCCTGATGGCCGGGCAGTTGCGCGAGCACGGCGACGCGGCGACGGAGGAACTGCTCCGCCGCCGATCGGACGTGACCGCGATCTTCGCCATCAACGATCTGACCGCGTTTGGCGCGATCGACTGCCTGCGCCGGCACGGGTGCCGCGTCCCCGAGGATGTCTCGGTCACCGGCTACGACGACATCTACCCGGCACGCTACGCCTCCCCGCCCCTAACCACCGTCCGCCTTCCCTGGTACGAGATGAGCGCGGCGGCCGTCGAACTGGTCATCGGCGCCGTCGAGGGCAAGCAATCCTTCCCGAACGGGCGCGAGTTCCCCGTCGAGTTCGTCCTCCGCGGCTCGACGGCACCGGCCCGGCGGTAGGCGGTAGGCCGCGGGACGACAGTCGCCAATCGCGCCATCCGCAGCGGGGCCGGCCAGAAGCGCCGCGGCGTTGGCTCGTCGTGGCTGGGGGCTGCCGTCACGAACCCGGGGAGCCGGCTGGGTCACTGGTGCCGGTCGTTCGTGGGCGAACATGGTCGTCAACGGAGCAGCATCCGGTGAGTACCGACCAACCGTTGCCACAGGCCGAGCCGACGTCGGACAGACCATCCGCTGTGGATGCCGCGGGCGTCACGACGTTTCTTGCCGGGCGCTTTGGCCCCGACGTCCACGGGATCGCGAGCATCGGCTATGGCGAGTGGTCCAGGGCCTTCGCTTTTCGGCACGCCGGTGCCGCCTACGTCGTCCGGTTCGGCGCCCATCCGGACGACTTCGCGAAGGACCGCCTGGCGGCGCGGTTCGCGTCGCCCGACCTCCCGATCCCGGCGGTCACCGAGGTCGGCGACGCGTTCGGCGGCTACTACGCCATCGCCGAGCGGGCCTTCGGCGACTACCTCGACGCGCTGGACGAGGAGCCGATGCGCGCCACGTTGCCGTCCCTCTTCGCCGCGCTCGACGCCGCCCGGCGGGTCGACCTCTCGGCGACGAGCGGCTACGGCGGCTGGGACGAGACCGGTACCGGCGCGCACCCGAATTGGCGGGCGGCGCTCCTCGACGTCGCCAACGACCGGCCGACCGCCCGGGTCCACGGGTGGCGTGCACGCTTGGCCGCCTGCCCGACCGGATGCGGGGCGTTCGACGAGGCCTATGGTGTCCTCCAGGATCTGGTCGCGTTCTGCCCCAACGAGCGCCACCTCATCCACAGCGACCTGCTGCACTACAACGTCCTGGTCGCGGACGGTCGGATCACGGCGGTGCTCGACTGGGGCTGCTCGCTCTACGGCGACTTCCTCTACGACCTGGCCTGGCTCATCTACTGGGCTCCGTGGTACCCGGCGTGGGCAGGCATCGACTTCCGTGCGGCGACCAAGCGTCACCTCGCCGAGATCGGCCTCGACGTCCCCCATCTTGACGAGCGGCTCCGCTGCTACCAGATCCACATGGGCCTCGACTCCCAGGCCTACAACGCGTTCCGCGGCAACTGGGCCGGAGTCGAGGCAACGGCGCGGCGGACCCTCGCGGTGGCACAGCGGAGCGGGTGATCGGCGCCATTGGCTCGAGCCCGCGCCGACCCCGACCCTCGAGTGCAGCCAGACGGCAGGTGCCCGCGTGCCCGTGTCCCTCGCCGGGTCAGTGGGACCTCCCCACGACCTATACTCGCGGCGACGGTCCGGTGCGGGTCAGGCCGTGCAGACGGGCAGCGGGGGCGAAAAGACCGATGGAGACCGTCGAGCGGCGTCCCCTGGCTCAGCAGGTCGTGGAGCGCCTGCGGGCCCTCCTCGGCGGGGACGAGTTTCCGGTGGGCACCCGGCTGCCGACCGAGCCGGAGCTGATGGCCCGGTTTGGCGTCGGGCGGTCGACCGTCCGCGAGGCGGTCCGGGTGCTCGCCCACCTCGGCATGGTCGAGGTTCGCCAGGGCGACGGAACCTACGTCCGGGCCCCCGCCCGGGAAGGCGACGCGGAGTCCCTCGCGGCGCGGCTGCGCCGGGCGCGGCTCGCCGAGGTCTTGCAGGTCCGCGAGATCCTCGAACCCGCGATCGCGGGGCTGGCCGCGGCGAACCGCGACGAGGGTGATCTGACCCGCCTGCGCTCCCTGCTCGACCAGGAAGACGCCGCCCGGGCGGAAGGGAACGTCGCGGGCCGCCTGGCCGCCGGTCTCGCTTTTCACCACGCCCTGGCGGACGCGTCCCACAACGGCGTCCTGGCCGACCTCTACCGCACCTTCGCGGCGGTGCTCCCCGAGCTAGCGGACACCCCCGAGATGCGGGCCGTCCTTGCCCACCGCTGCGACGAAGGGTCCCACCGCGCGATCCTCGCCGGTGTCGAAGCGGGCGACGTCGGGCACGTCCGGGGAATGGCCGGAGACGTCGTGGCGGCGATGCGACACGCCGTAGGCGCCGAGTAGGGCGCGGCCTCCGCCACCGTGCCCAGGACCATGTCAGACAACCGTTGCGAAACATCTGATGATCTGATATATTATTTTAGCGACGGTCGAAGCTGGCGAGAGAGAGGCGCTTGGGCGACAGGCCGGTCCGCTCGGACGGGCCGGCTCCGGCACTCGCTCCCGCCTCGTCTTGACGCGTGTCCGGTGATAGGCCCAGTCACCCGGATCTGGGGGACGGCAGTCGCCGGAAGGCGATGGCCTCGTGGTCCGTCGGGCCCCGCCCGCGGGGCGACGTATCCCGTTCAGGGCGACGCCTGGGCCGCCCTGCTGTCCGTGAAGACACGCCTGCCGTGCCCCTGCCGGCGAAGTCCGATCGACGGGCCCCGAGAGCGGGTCGGCGCCGACCAGCCACCGGGCGGGGGCCGAAGATCGACGGAATGCCGTTGGTTCCGGGTCGCTTCGCTGCTAGCTGCGGGCGTCCCTGGTCCCGGCCTGGTGTGGCGGGCGACGTCTCGGTGGGCGCCGAAGGGTCAGGGGCGTCATCGCTCCAAGCACCTGGCGTCCCACCATCGGCGTCGCGTCACGGCTGGTCACGTTTATCGTCGCGAACGGAGCGTCCCGTGCCAGGCGGGCGAAACCTCGGCGCCTCCGCGTCGACGAGCTGAGGAGCATCGATCATGGACGAGACGTACGACGTGGTGGTCGTCGGTGGCGGCGCGGCGGGGCTCAGCGGGGCCCTCGCCCTGGCCCGGGCGCGCCGCTCGGTGCTGGTGATCGACGCCGGCACCCCGCGCAACGCACCGGCCGGGCACGTGCACAACTACCTGGCCCGCGAGGGCATCGCGCCCGCGGACCTGCTGGCCGCGGGGCGGGCGGAGGTGACCGGCTACGGCGGCGACGTCGTCACCGGCCGCGTCACCGGGGCCGAGCCCCTGGGCGACCCGGAGGAGGGCGGGGGCTTCCGGGTGCTGTTCGGAGACGGGTCCGGGCCCAGGAGCGTGGGGGCGCGGCGCCTCCTGGTGACCACGGGCCTCGTGGACGAGTTACCCGACGTGCCCGGCCTGGCCGAGCGGTGGGGACGCGACGTCCTGCACTGCCCGTACTGCCACGGCTGGGAGGTGCGCGACCGAGCGATCGGGGTGCTGGCCAGCAGCCCGCTCGCGGCGCACCAGGCACAACTGTTCCGGCAACTGAGCGCGGACGTGACCCTGTTCCTCCACCAGGTGCCCGCTCTCAGCCCTGAGGAGCGCGAGCAGATGGCCGCCCGCGACGTCAGGCTCGTGGAGGGCGAGGTGGTCGGGTTAGAGGTCTCCGACGACCGGCTCACCGGCATCCGCCTCCGACCTGGCGAGGTCATCCCGGTGCAGGCTCTGGCGGTCCAGCCCCGCTTCATCGCCCGCGCCGAGGTGCTGACATCCCTCGGACTGCTGCCGTCCGACATGGAGATGGGCGGCCACGTCCTCGGCACGTATGTTGCCGCCGACCCCAACTGGGCCACGGCGGTTCCCGGGGTGTGGGTGGCCGGCAATGTCGCGGACCTGCGGGCCCAGGTGATCAGCGCCGCCGCCGCGGGCATGAACGCCGCCGCGGCCATCAACGCCGACCTGATCGCCGAGGAGGTCCGCCACGCCGTGGCCGCCCACCGCCGTCGGCACGAGCCTGTCGGCGTTCTCGTGAGCGACGACCGAGCAGCGGACTGAGTTAGGAGGCGTGGGGGTAGGGAGCACGGCCATGATCCCGAGCAGCACCCGGAACCTCGACCCCCTCGACCGAGCCGACGACCGGGAGCACGGAGACCATGCTTGACGAGCAGTCCTGGGACGAGCGCTACCGCTCCCGCGCCGCGGTCTGGAGCGGCGCTCCTAACCCCCAGCTCGTCGCCGAGGCGGCCGACCTCATGCCCGGCACGGCGCTCGACGCGGGGAGCGGCGAGGGGGCCGACGCCCTCTGGCTGGCCGCACGCGGCTGGCGGGTGTCGGCGGTCGATTTCTCCGTCACCGCCCTGGCGCGCGGCGCCGCCCAGGCGGAGGTCCTCGGCGACGAGGTAGCGGGACGCATCGCCTGGGTGCACGCCGACCTGACCGCCTGGGAACCGCCCGAGGGCGACTTCGACCTGGTCTCCGCCCAGTTCATGCACCTGCCCGCCGCCCCGCGGCGGGCTCTGTTTGCCCGGCTGGCCACCGCGGTGGCGCCCGGCGGGACCCTGCTCATCGTCGGCCACCACCCGTCTGACCTGGAGACGACGGTGCCCCGCCCCCCGCTGCCCGACCTGTTCTACTCCGCCGAGGAGGTCGCGGGATCTCTCGATCCCGAGGAGTGGGACATCCTCGTCGCCGAGGCCAGGCCGCGGAACGCCAGCGACCCCGAGGGCCGGACGGTTACGATCCACGACACGGTGCTCCGAGCCCAAAGGCGTCCGTGACCGCGCTGTCGTCGGTCCCATGCCCCGCCAGTCCGGGCGGCTCGGGGTGGACGAGCGGCGGTGGCCCGAAGGACGGCGTCCACCGCGGCGACGCGGGCGCGTTCGCGAAGTCGTCGGCAGGGAACATCCCAGCGGACCCGACTTCGCCGCACGCCCAGAGGGAAAGGGCACGAGTCTGGAGTACGTGTCCTGCGCGGGATCACGTCGGCGTCGGGACGGCGGGCCGCCCCTCCCTCCCGTCCGGCTGAGGCAGACCGGCGGCCGGACACAGCCCACAGTCCCTGACACCGGATCCGGGAGATCCCCGCCGCTCCGCTCGGCAGACTCGCGGCCGGCTGACGCCAGCTTCGTTCCTGAGCCCGCGGCTTGCTCCGGGCGGCCCCAACCATCCCCGCGCCCCAATACCACCACCGACCAGACGGATTCAGTGTGGGTCCGCGCTGCCGACGACAACACGCGGCTCGCCGAGATGGTCCCGGCTCGGTCCGTGGCGGAGCAGGCAGCGTAAGCGTCTCGACCTACCCGATCCTTGCCACGGTCGGAGAGGCGGGGGCCCGGCCGCTCACCTCCGTCAGCCGTCGGTCCGGTCGCGCTCGGCCGCTCCGAGGGTGAGGGTGCGCTGGTAGGCGGCGTAGACGGCGCGGGAGAGGACCGTCCGCATGCCGCCCTTCTCCATCTGGTAGACCGCCTCGGCGCTCGTCCCGCCGGGCGAGGTGACCATGTTCCGCAGCTCGGCCATGTGCTTGCCCGAGTCGCGGGCGAAGGCGACCGAGCCGGCAACGGTCTGGAGAACGATCTGCTCGGCGATCCGGCGCGGGAAGCCCATGTGGACCCCGGCGTCGATCAGCGCCTCCATCATCAGGAAGACGTAGGTCGGCCCCGTGCCGGAGAGGGCCGTCGCCATGTCGACGTACTTCTCCTCCTCGACCTCGAGCTCCTCGCCGAGCGCGCCGAGGGCGGCTCGGACCCACGCCTTGTGGCCCGGGTCGACGTCGGCCGTCGCCGTCCAGACGCTCATCCCCTGGCCGACTTGGGCCGGGGTGTTCGGCATCACGCGCACGATCGCGTCGTGGCCCAGCCCCCGGCTGAGCGCGGCGATCCCCGCGCCGGCGACGACCGAGACCGCGACCTGGGCCGGCGAGAAGCGGCCGTGGAGCTGCCGCATCACCCCGGCGAGGACCTGGGGCTTGACCGTCAGCAGGACCAGGTCGCCCTCGGTGACCGCCTCCCGGTTGCCCTCGACGGTCACGATCCCAAACCGGTCGGCGAGGCGACGGCGCCGGTCCTCGCGGGGGTGGCTGGCCGTGATCCGGTCGGGCGCGATCATGCCACGGCCAAGCAGCCCGGCGATCATCGACTCCGCCATCACCCCGGCGCCGACGAAGGCTAGCCGCGCATCGGCCAGCGCCCCGACCTCGACACCGTCGTCCGGTCCGGCGCCGCCGGTCCCACCCGCTCCCGCCACGTCGCCCCTCCCTTACCTTGCCAGAGACCGCCATTGTAGTGGCCCCCGTGTCCCGCCTACCGCCCGATCCGCCGGAGCCCACCGGACGGAAAGACGTTCCCTGGTGGGGCCCACTGGGTCCCGGTTCCCGGGATCCGCCATGCCCAACGGCACCCGCCTTGCAAGCCCAGAGGGTGCCGTCGCCCGCCGCGGGGACCGCCGAGGACCGCCCGACCACCCGGAAAGCGAGCGCCCGATGCCGAACCGCCTGGCCGCCGAGACGAGCCCGTATCTCCTCCAGCACAAGGACAACCCGGTCGAGTGGTACCCGTGGGGTCCGGAGGCCCTGGGCAGGGCGAAGGTCGAGGACAAGCCGATCCTCGTCAGCATCGGCTACGCTGCCTGCCACTGGTGCCACGTGATGGAGCACGAGTCGTTCGAGGATGAGGCGACGGCCGCGCTGATGAACGAGGCGTTCGTCTGCATCAAGGTCGACCGCGAGGAGCGCCCCGACGTCGACGGCATCTACATGAGCGCCGTCCAGGCGATGACCGGCCACGGCGGCTGGCCGCTCAACTGCTTCCTCACCCCCGACGGCGTCCCCTTCTTCGGCGGCACCTACTGGCCACCCGCCGAACGGATGGGGATGCCGAGCTTCCGCCGCATCCTGGCGAGCGTCGCCGAGGCCTGGCAGGACCGCCGCGACGCGGTCGCGGAGAACGCCGCCCAGCTCGGGGAGTACCTCCAGCGCTCCTCGCGCTCCGCGCCGGCGCCGGGCGACCTGACGACGGCCACCCTCGACGCGGCCGCCGCGGCGCTCGCGGAGGACGTCGATCCCCAGCACGGCGGCTTCGGGGGCGCCCCGAAGTTCCCGCAGCCGGTGGTGATCGACTTCCTCCTCCGCCACCACCGCCGCACGGGAGACGAGCGGTCGCGGGGGATGGCCGAGCTGACCCTCGATCGGATGGCCGCCGGAGGGCTCTACGACCACGTCGGGGGCGGGTTCCACCGCTACAGCGTCGACGCGGTCTGGCTGGTGCCCCACTTCGAGAAGATGCTCTACGACAACGCCCAGCTCGCCCGCGTCTACCTCGACGCCGCCCGCGCGCTCGGACACGACCGCTACCGCCGCGTCGCGACCGAGACGCTCGAGTACGTCGCCCGCGAGATGACCTCCCCCGAAGGGGGGTTCTACGCGACCCAGGACGCCGACAGCGAGGGTGAGGAAGGCCGGTTCTACGTCTGGACCCCCGCCGAGATCGACGCGGTGCTCGGCGCCGACGACGGGCGGGTCGTCCGCGCCTACTACGGGGTCACCGAGCGCGGGAACTTCGAAGGTCGCAACATCCTGAACACGCCCCGGCCCGCCGCGACCGTCGCTGCTGAGCTCGGGATGGCCGAGGACGCCCTGCTGGCGACGGTGGCGGCCACCCGGACCAAGCTCTACGACTCCCGCGAGCAACGCGTCCACCCCGGACGGGACGAGAAGATCATCACCGCCTGGAACGGCCTGATGCTCCGCGCCTTCGCCGAGGGATCCACGGTGCTCGGACGGCGCGACTTCCTCGGCCTGGCCGAGCGGAATGCCGACTTCGTGCTGACGCGCCTGCGGACGGACGATGGCCGCCTCCGCCGGACGGCGAAGGACGGCCAGGCCAAGCTCGACGGCTACCTGGAGGACTACGCCTTCCTCGCCGACGGCCTGCTCGCGCTCTACCAGGCGACCTTCGACCGGCGCTGGGTGGAGGCGGCGATCAGCCTCGCCGAGACGATGGTGGCCGACTTCGCCGACCCCGAGGGCGACCTCTTCTACGACACCGGTGCCCACCACGAGACCCTCGTCGCCCGGCCCCGCGACCTCCAGGACGGCGCGACCCCGGCCGGCAATTCGGTCGCGGCCGAGGCGCTGCTGCGGCTCGCGGCGCTGACCGGGCGGGACGAGTGGGCGCGACGCGCCGAGGGCATCCTGCGGACCCTGGCGAACCCGATGGCGGAGCACCCGACCGCCTTCGGTCAGTTCCTGTGCGCCGCCGACCTCGCCCTGGCCGGCGTCCGCGAGTTGACCCTAGTCGGCTCACCCACGGACACCGCCTTCCGCGACCTGGCCCGCCAGGTGACCGACCGGTACGAGCCGAACCTGGTCGCCGCGCGCTTCGACCCGGCGGAGCCTGACCTCGCCGACCTCCTGCCCCTCGTCGCCGACCGGCCGATGCGGGACGGCCAGGCCACCGCCTACCTCTGCGAGCGTGGCGCTTGCCTGCCGCCCGTGACCGACCCCGCGGCCCTCGCGTCCCTGCTGGCCCAGGGGACCGCCGCGGCCTGGCCGGTGAGCTGAGGCCCTTGGCCGCCCGGATCGCCAGCGGCTAAGACGGAATCCGGGTGATCGAAGGGGATTCGCCCGGCGGGCTCGCGGTGGGCTTGAGCCGGCCGCGAGCCCGAGTCTCTGACCCAGAGGCTCGGTCCGCTGCCGGCGGAGCCGCCGGCGCGTCCCCATCCCTCCACCGAGCAGCCGGATTCCGGATAACCGGACAGCGCCGCCGACCGAAGGTTGTGTGCGACCGGCGCCCCGGACGTGGCCGTCTGCGGTCCTCCCCGCCGAGCAAACGCTGCGGGCCAGCGTGCCCGGCGCGCCGCACGGCGTCACGCCCGCCTCAGCCGCGAACGGTTCCCGGGCAGCGATCGCGTGGGGATCGGCGGCGTCAGCCCCCGCCGCCGCCCGGCTCGCGGCGTAGTGCCCAGAACCGGATCGCTCCGGGGACGTCCGTCTCGTCGACCACCTCGAAGCCCTGCCGACGGTAGAAGCGCAGGTTCCGCTCGTTGTGGGTCTCCAGGTAGCAGGGGACCCCGGCCACGTCCGCTCGGTCCAGCCCGGCCCCGAGGAGCGCGCCGCCGATGCCCTGCCCGGCGCGCTCCGGCTCGACGGCAAGCAGCCAGAGGTACCAGTGCGGTGCGGTCATCACCCGGTGATGGGTGGACTCCATCGGGCCGGTGAGGCGAAGAAGCCGCCGCATGCCGTCCGCACCGAGGCGAACGCAACCGGTCATCATCCCGGACCGCAGCATCCGCACCGGGCTCGCCGCGGTGTTGCCGGGCGCCAGCCAGACCGCGACTCCCGCCAGGTCCGCCGTCGCGTCGACGCGGCCGTAGCGCAGGCCGTAGCCGGCCAGGCCAGCGAAGAAGGCCGGCAGGACTCGCCTCCGGCGGGCGCCGTCCGGCACGAGGTAGCGCATCATCGGGTCGTCCTGGAAGGCCCGTCCGAGCAGGGCCACGGCCTCCCGCCTTCGGGCCGGTGGCAACGGGGCGAGGGCGTCCTGGTCCGGTCCGGTCAATCGTCTTCCCCCTCTGCCGCGCGGGTGCGCCGCGGGTGCGCCGCGGGTGCGCCGCGGGTGCGCCGCGGGTGCGCCACTGGTGCGCCGCCGGGCGGTCTGACCCCCCGATCGCCGTCGTCTCGCACGACTCGCCGCTGGGGCCGATGACGCCGCTCCGACTCTTACAACCTGTCTTACAGCCTGCCGCCCCATGAACCGGCCATCGGAGCGCACCGGCGGTAGACAACACATTGACGTGCCGGTCCGGCGATCGTTACACCCCCAGCCACCCGTGGAGGCGGGTCAGGGACTCCACGCACTCGGCGGTCGGGTCGCGGTCGTCGGGCCCGTGCTCGATGCTGATCCGCCCGGCATAGCCGATCTGTCGGAGGGCGGCGAGGCAGCGCTCGACCGGCACGATGCCGTCGCCGAGGGCGACGGTGTGGTGGGCGCCCGCTGCCCGCACGTCCTTGAGGTGAACGTGGAGCACGCGGTCGCCGAGGACCGTGATCGCGTCGGCCGCGTCGTAGCTCTGGGTGGCGTACCAGCCGGTGTCGACGGCCGTGCCCACCCGACCGCCCGCCGCGTCACCCAGCTTGGCCAGCATCTCGTCCGGCGTCTTCTCGAGGTGGTTCTCGACCGCGAGCCGAAGGTCGAACGCGTCCAGCGTCTCGATCACGGCGGCTCGGTCGGTGGCGAGGAGCGGGGTCGACCCGCCCAGGATCCCAGCGCCCATCGCCTCGGCGATCCGCGCGGCCGCCGCGAACTCTTCCGGCGTGGCGCCGAACCCGCCGGCCAGGCTGACGACCCGGAGGCCGTGCCGGTCGAGGAGGTCGCGCGCCGCGACGAGGTGCGCCTCCGTCGCCCACGACCAGTGGAGGTGGGCCAGCCAGAGGTCGATCGCCCGGAAGCCCATCGCGCGGACCGCGTCGAGCATGCCGCCGAAGCGCTCGGGAAAGGTCTCGATTGGCGCGAAGAAGGCGTTGGTCGTCCGGTCGCCCTGGCCCCAGCCGCCGTCCATCCGGTAGCCGAGCTGCCTGGCGACGAAGTTGGCGCTCATGAACGAGACAGGCCCCACGCTCACCTCTTGGTCCCCGCGACGATGGGATCGTCCGCCGGGCTGTCTGCCCCGCGTCGTGTGGGGGAGGGGCGGACGCGGTGTCGCGCCCCTCCCCCGGGACCCTAGCGGGCGGTGACCGGGTTCCGGAGCACGCCGACCCCACCGACCTCGACCTCGATGGTGTCGCCGGGCCGCATCGGTCCGACGCCCTCGGGGGTGCCGGTCATGATCACGTCGCCGGGCTCGAGCGTCATGATCCCGCTGATGTAGGCGATCAGAGCCGGCACGTCGAAGATCATGTCGCGGGTCGTCGACGACTGCTTGGTCTCGCCGTTGAGGCGGGAGACCACCGCGAGGCCGTCCCCCGCCGTCGGGTCGAGGTCGGTCGCCACGCAGGGGCCGAGCGGGCAGTAGGTGTCGAAGCCCTTGGCCCGCACCCACTGGCCGTCCTTCTGCTGGAGCGGCCGGTCGGAGACGTCGTTGCCGGCGGTGTAGCCGAGGATGTAGTCGGCCGCCGACGCGGCGGCAACGCCCCTGGCCCGCCGCCCGATCACGACCGCGAGCTCGGCCTCGTGGTCGGTCCGGTTGTCCGGGTTGGCGATAGCGATCGGCGCGCCGTGTCCGACCAGCGCGGAGGGCGGCTTCATGAACAGCACCGGCTCCTCGGGCACCGCCCGGGTGGCGTCGGTCTCGGTGACGTGGGCGGCGTAGTTGAGACCGACGCAGACGATCTTGCCGGGCTGGACCGGCGGCAGCAGCGTCAGCTCGCCCAGCGCCCCGACCGCCGACCCGGCGGTCAGCCCGCCCGCGAACGGGTCGCCGTCGGCGGCGTGGACCGTCTCCCCGTCGAGCACGCCGTAGCGCGCCTGTCCCGCCCCGTCCTGGTACCGCACGAACTTCACGCGTCGCTCCCTCCCACGCTGCGCCGGCTCGGTTGGGGACGGCCCCGGCCGTCGCCCGCCGCCTCGTTGGTCGCCGGCCGAACCCACGGTGCCCCCTCGGACGGCGCATTCTAGCCCTGGCCCGACCACAGTGGTGGCGAGCGGTCGGCCCTGAGGGTCGGTGGCCGGCATCCAGGCGACGGCCTCTCTCTCCACCGGCCCGCCGGGGACGCGCTGTCGCCCGCCTGTCCGGGGCACCTGACCGGGCGACATCGCGCCGGCGCCTGGCTGAACACGGTGCCCGTAGCAGAGGTGCCCCACCAGGGCGGCAACGCGGGCCCTCGGCGGCGTGGCCGGGGTAGAATCAGACGGGGTCTCCGCCAGCCCCGGACCTGTCGGCGCTGCCGCCGGCCCCGCCTGGATGACGCACCGGTAGGCCGCCCTGATCGGCCGCCCTCTGAGCCACCCTTCCCAGCCACCCAAGGAGCGCGGACAGCCGCCGTCGCGGCCCTCGGCGCCGTCTCCGCCGGGGCCGCCCACGTCCCCATGCCTCGCACACCCGCGAACAGGAGTCGCGCATGCCCGACCTGTTCCTCCAGTTACACGAGGACGACGCGGCCGCCGAGCCCGCGCCGCCGCTCGCCGAAGCGGACGCCCTCGCCCTGCTGCGCGACGCCGACTTCACGGCCGCCCAGCTGATCCCGTGGGGGAGCAACTACACCTTCGGCGTCGCGCTGGAGAACGCCGACGGCCGCGCCCAGCTGGCGATCTACAAGCCCCGCGCCGGCGAGGCCCCGCTCTACGACTTCCCCGACGGCACCCTCTACAAGCGGGAGCTCGCGTCCTACCTCCTCAGCCGCCATCTGGGCTGGGAGATTGTCCCGCCGACGGTGGTCCGGGACGGGCCGAACGGCGTCGGCTCGGTTCAGCTCTACGTCGAGCCGGCCGCGGACGAGGTCGACCCGCAGCGATTCTGGGGCCGCTGCGAGCCCGAGATCGAGAAGATGGTGCTGTTCGACCACGTCGCCAACAACGCCGATCGCAAGATCGGCCACTGCCTGCGCGACGTCCGGGGCAAGGTCTGGGGCATCGACCACGGCCTGACCTTCCACCGCCAGCCGAAGCTGCGGACGGTGCTCTGGCAGTACGTCGGCCAGCCCGTGTCCCCCGAGCTGCTCGACGACCTGCGGCGGCTCCAGGACACGCGCCCTGCCGTCGAAGACGAACTCGGGCCGCTGCTGGAACGGGGCGAGATCGGCGCGCTGTTCGGCCGCGTCGACAGCCTGGTCCGCAACGGCACCTACCCGGTCCTCAGCGGGCGCCGCAATGTCCCGTACGGCTGGTGGTGACGCCGACGAGGACCGCGCGCCCGCCCGCGGCCCGGCAACGGCCGGGCGTTCCCCGCGATCCCAGGCCATGGACGTGGGGTCGGTCCGCGCCGAGCTGATCCGGGCCGTGAGCCCGCGGTGCGGCCATTTCCGCCTGGAGTCCGGGCACCACGGCGACACCTGGCTCGCCCTGGACCACCTGCTCACGCGGCCCCGGCCGGCCCGCCGCTTCGCCGCGGTGCTGGCCGGTCTCCTCGCCCACCACAACGTGGGCGCCGTCTGCGGCCCGCTGACCGGGGGCGCCTTCGTCGCCCAGCTCGTCGCCGGCGAGCTGGACACCGCGTTCGCCTACTCGATGCCCTCGGCGGCGGCTCCCGCCCCCGCCACGGCTCCTCCCATCGGCCCCACCCCCGTAATGGACGCTCCCGCCACCGACCCGCGTCTTCCCGTCCGCTACCTCGTGCCAGGCGCGCTCCGTGGCGCCCTCCGTGGGAAGCGGGTGGCGGTCGTCGACGACGCGGTCAACGCGGGATCGGCGGTCCGTGGCACGATCGCCGACCTCCGCGCCTGCGGCGCCGAGACGGTCGTGGTCGGGACGTTGATCGCCCTCGGGTCCGCGGAGGTGGACCCGAGGGCCGTCGAGGATCTCCCGGTCGTGCCGATCGTGACGATCCCAACCCGCCTCTGGCATCCCCCGCGCTGTCCCCCCTGCGTGGCGGGGCAGCCGCTCGAGGCGCCGTCGCCGTAGGCGGTCGCACGTCGGTACGTGTAGTGGAGTCAGCCCGCCGTGTCGTCAGCGGTGAGCGGGGGCCAGCCGCGCCGCCCGTGGCCGGTGCACGCCCCTCACCGGCATGCCCCGCTCGGGGCGGCGCCGCGGCGTTCGGGACGGCCCGGATCGTGCATCGTCGCGGTCCGGTTGCTACTATGCGCTCGGCTTCGCGCCGGTGGGCGCGGCGTGCCCAAGAGCGACGCCCCGAGCGATGGCTGCCGCCGAGAGATTGTGATATCTTTCGCAATCGCCAGGGGCTGAGAGGGGACCGCCGATCGACGCTTCGTCGTCGGACCGTCGGAGGCAAGTGCGGGCAATCGGCGTCGCCAGCGGGCTCGGCTGCTCGGTGGTCACGAGCCTGCTCGTGCTGATCGTGGGCGGGGTGTTCCTCGACGACGCGGCCGGTACAGCCCCGCTCTTTACCCTGCTCGGCGTCGCCCTCGGGCTCGTCGTGGCCGGCTGGCAGCTGTACCGGTTGGTGGCGCAGCTGGGAACCGGAGGCGGGTCGAAGCGGCCTGCCGCGGGCGGGCGGCCCGGGCCGCCCGGAACCGGGTCTTCCCCGGCCGGCCGCGAGCGTCGGCAGGTCAAGGGTGCGAGGCCGCGTCGGCGGCGGGACGGCTAGGCGGAGGGACGGGGGCGCATGGAAATTCACGTCGAGATCGCGGCGGAGACCCTGTTCCACATCGGCCCGTTCCCGTTCACCAACTCGTTCCTGATGATGCTGATGGTGATGGCCGCCATCATCCTCTTCGGCCGCTGGGTCGCATCGTCGCTCAAGCCGATCCCCGGGCGCCGCCAGGGCGCGGTCGAGCTGGTCATCGAGTTCCTGCTCAACCTCGTCGAGGGGACCGCGGGCAAGCGCGTCGGGCGCCGCATCTTCCCGCTCGTGGCCTCGCTCTTCATCTTCATCATCATCGCCAACTACTCCGGTCTGCTCCCGGGTGTCGGCACCATCGGCAACTACCACACGGAAGTGGAAGAGAGCGAGGCCGGCGAGGAGCACCTGGAGACGGGGAACGCCGCGCCGTACGAGGTCGCGGCCGCTCCGGGCGCCGCCGCCGCGCTCCCCGCCGCTGCCGAAGAGGGCGAGAGCCACGAGGTCCTCGTCCCCTGGTTCCGGGCGCCGAACGCCGACCTGAACATGACGCTCGCGATGGCCCTGATCACCTTCACGGTGGTCCAGATCGCCGGGGTCACCGCCCACGGCGTCAAGGGTCGGATCAAGCACATGGCCGACCCGCCGTTCATGTTCCCGATCGAGCTGATCTCCGAGTTCTCGCGGATCATCTCCCTCTCGGCCCGGCTCTTCGGCAACATCTTCGCCGGCGAGGTCCTGCTCACCGTGATGTTCACCCTCGCGGCGACGATCCGGGTCGCGGTCATCCCGTTCGCGATCCCCGTGATCTTCCTCGGGCTCGAGCTGCTCTTCGGCTTCATCCAGGCGCTCGTCTTCGCCCTCCTGACGCTGATCTACATCACGCTCGCCACGGCGGACAGCCACGGCGGGGACGCCGACCACGGCCACGCCGAGCCGGCGCACCCGCTGACCCCGGCACCCGCCGGCGCCGGCGACTAGCCGCCCCTTTCGGGGCAGGGCTCGGCTTGGCGGCCGGGACCACTCGACCATGCGGACGACCGTCGCGCCCATCGGCGTGGCGTCGCGAGATCCGATCGCGGGGCGGTGACGAACCGTTCGGCACAGCACAGCGGGCCGCCGGCGAGCGTCGGTGGCGAGGGAAGAGGGGGAGACGAGATGTTCGAGGTGCTCAGCACGGTCGCGATGGTCGGGGATCTCTCGGCCGTGCCGGCGGTCTTTGACGGCGTTCAGGAAGCCGACGCGACCTCTCGGGCCGCGGCCGGCTTCGCGATGGGCCTCGGCGCGCTCGGCCCGGCGATCGGGATCGGCCTCGCCGTCCGGGGCGCGATGGACGCGATCGGGCGCAACCCTGAGGCGGCCGGCGACATCCGGACGACGATGATCATCGGCGCCGGTCTCGCCGAGGCGATCGCGATCTACGCGTTCGTGATCTCGATCATCCTTCTCTTCGCGTAATCCTTCCACCCAGCAGGCGCCGGGGGAGCGGACGGGGCGGTGCGGTCCCGTCCGCTCCTCGGGGCGACGGGGCTACGCAGCCGGGAGCACGCCGATGTTCGAATCGATCGGGATCAACGGCTGGAACCTGATCGCCCAGGTGATCGCGTTCATCCTGTTCATCTATCTGCTCCAGCGCTACGCCCTCGGCCCGATCGTGCGCGCGCTCGACGAGCGCACGGCCCGGGTCCGCAGCGGCATGGAAGCGGCCCAGAAGATGCAGGCCGACCTCCAGACGACCGCCGCTCGGAACGAGCAGGTCCTGGCCGAGGCCCGGCGCGAAGCCCAGGCCATCGTCACCAACGCCCGCGAGGTCAGCGACACCACGATCGCGAAGGCCCGCGAGGAGGCCGGTCGCCAGGCCGACGAGTACCTCGCCCGCGCGGAGGAGTCGCTCCGCCAGGAGACGGCGCTCGCCCGCCAGCAGCTCCGCCAGGAGATCGCCGATCTGGCCGTGACGGCCGCCGGCAAGATCGTCCGCCGTGAGCTCGACCCGGCCGGCCAGACGCGCCTGATCAACGAGGCGCTCGCGGAGGCCGGTGGGGTCGCGACCGGCAACGGCAGCCAGCCGGCGGTGGCGACTCCGCCCCGCCCGCGGGTGTAGCCGACGACCCGGCACGACGGCAAGACGGCACGGCGGGACGCCCCGCTGAGGAGCACCCAGCGATGGCCAGCGTCGCCGGCAGACGATACGCCCAGGCGGTGACCCAGCTCGCCCGGGAGCAGGGCACGTTCGACGCGTGGGAGGAGGACCTGGCCCAGCTCCAGGCCCTGGTTGCCGACCCCGGGGCGGTCACCTTCCTCGCCAATCCCAGCGTCGACGAGGACGAGAAGCACCACCTGCTGGACGTGGGTCTCGCCCGCAACCGGCCCGAGGTGCGCAACCTGGCCCACCTCCTGCTGCGCCGCCACCGCCTCCAGATCGTGCCCGACCTGGTCGAGGCGTTCACGGAGGCGCGGCTGGCCGAGCAGGGGATCGCGGTGGCCGAGGTGACCACGGCCGAGCCGCTCGACCCGGAGGGGCAGCAGGCGGTCCGCGAGCGGCTGGAGCGGATCGTCGGCAAGAAGATCGAACTCCGGATGAAGACCGACCCGAGCATCATCGGCGGCATCGTCGCCCGGATCGGCGATCAGGTCATCGACGGCAGCGTGGTCAACCAGCTGCGGCAGCTGCGGCAGCGTCTCTCGACCGGAGTGGGTCCCAGCCGGTAACGGCACCCGACGCTCCCGGACGGGAGATCGGCACCGAGGAGTCGTCGTAGGGGCGCAGGTGGTGCGTCCGAATCGTCCGCGGCGCCACAGCCGCGAGAGGGGGCAAGCAATGGCTCTGCGCGCCACCGAGATCGGCGACGTCCTGCGCCAGCAGATCGCCGGTTTCGAACAGCAGATGTCGGTCACCAATGTCGGCACGGTCGTCGACATCGGCGACGGCGTGGCCCGGGTCTTTGGACTCAGCCAGGTGATGGCCAGCGAGCTGGTCGAGTTCACCAAGGACGGGACGCTGGGCCTTGCCCTGAACCTGGGCGAGGACTCGGTCGGCGTGATCGTGATGGGCGATTACCAGACCATCGAGGAGGGCGACGAGGTCCGCAGCACCGGCGCCGTCGCCTCGGTGCCGGTCGGCGACGCCCTGCTCGGCCGCGTCGTGGACGCCCTCGGCCGCCCGATCGACGGCAAGGGCCCGATCCAGACGACCAGCACCCGCCCGATCGAGCGGATCGCGCCGGGCGTGATCCAGCGCGCCAACGTCAGCCAGGCGATGCAGACCGGCATCATCGCGATTGACGCGATGACCAACGTCGGCCGCGGCCAGCGCGAGTTGATCATCGGCGACCGCCAGACGGGCAAGTCGGCGATCGCGATCGACACGATCATCAACCAGCGCGGCGGCGACGTGACCTGCATCTATGTCGCGATCGGCCAGAAGCGCGCCCAGATCGCCCAGGTCACCCGGATCCTCGAGGAGTACGGGGCGCTGGAGCACACCATCGTCGTCGCCGCCTCGGCCTCGGAGCCCGCCGCCCTCCAGTACATCGCCCCGTTCGCGGGCACGGCAATGGGCGAAGAGTTCATGGAGACCGGGCGCGACGCCCTGATCATCTACGACGACCTCTCCAAGCACGCGCAGGCGTACCGTGAGGTCTCCCTGCTGCTCCGCCGCCCGCCCGGCCGCGAGGCCTACCCGGGCGACGTCTTCTACCTCCACTCGCGCCTCCTGGAGCGCTCGGCGAAGCTGTCGGAGGAGAACGGCGGCGGCTCGCTGACCTCGCTGCCGATCATCGAGACGCAGGCCAGCGACGTCTCCGCCTACATCCCGACCAACGTGATCTCGATCACCGACGGCCAGATCTACCTCGAGCCCGACCTCTTCTACGCCGGCGTCCGACCGGCGGTGAACGCCGGCCTCTCGGTCTCCCGCGTCGGCAGCGCGGCCCAGATCAAGGCGATGAGCCGGGTCGCCGGCCGCCTCCGCCTCGACCTCGCGAACTACCGCTCGCTGGCCGCGTTCGCCCAGTTCGGGGCGAGCGACCTCGACGCCAGCACGCGCAATCAGCTCGAGGTCGGCCAGCGCCTGACCGAGATCCTGAAGCAGCCGCAGTACCACCCGCTGCCGGTCGAGGAGGAGGTCGCGATCCTCTGGGCCGGGACGAACGGGATGCTCAGCGACGTCCCGGTCGAGCGGGTCGGCGCCTTCAAGGACCAGTACCTCGAGTACCTGCGAACCGTGAAGCCGGACGTCCTGCGCCGGATCGCGACCGAGAAGGCGCTGCCCGACGACCTGGTCGACGCGCTGCGCAAGGCGACCGAAGAGTTCAAGGCGACCGCCGGCTTCGGCGGCACGCGCGGGGCGAGCGCCGGCACGGCCGCCGCCGCCGCCCGCTAGCGACGCGTCCCCCGACGGGGGTGACCGGTCGGCCATGAGGGGCGGCGCCCGACTCCGGTCGGGCGTCGCCCCCACGGTCTGGCCCCACTCCGGTCACCGCCCTCCGCCGCTCGACGCATAGGAGCACCACCGTGGCCTCTCCCCGCGAGATCCGACGCCGGATCCGCAGCGTCCGGAACATCTCGCAGATCACCCGGGCCATGGAGATGGTCGCCGCCTCGCGGCTGCGGCGAGCCCAGAACCGGGTGGTCGCGAGCCGTCCCTACAGCGAGCGACTGCGCGACATGATCGCCGACCTCGCGGCGATCGAGATCGACGCCGAGGCGCTGGCCCAGTTCCCGCTGCTCACCCAGCGGGAGGTTAAGAAGACCGCGGCGATCCTGATCACGCCCGACAAGGGGCTGACCGGCGCGCTCAACTCGAACATCCTCCGCCGGGCGAGCCGCTTCGTGCTCAACGAGGCCGGGGGACCGGTCGAGATCGTCGCCGCCGGCCGCAAGGGCCGCGACTTCATGGTCCGCTCGCGGCAGAGCGTCGTCGCCGAGTTCTCCGGGATGGGCGACAACGTCAGCCTGGACGACATCCGGCCGCTCGTTGGCGTGGCCCTCTCCGCGTTCGTCGCGGGCGAGGTCGACGCCGTCTATCTGATCTACGCCCGCTTCGTGAACACGCTGCAGCAGGTTCCCGAGGTGCACCAGATCCTGCCGATCGTGCGCCCGGAAGCGGGGGCCGAAGGCACCTACCGCGATTACATCTTCGAGCCGAACCCGGCCGCCGTCCTTAACGAACTGCTCCCCCGCTACATCGAGGTCCAGGTCTACCAGGCGCTGCTGGAGTCGATCGCCTCGGAGCACTCGGCGCGGATGGTCGCGATGCGGAACGCGTCCCAGAACGCGAAGGACCTGGTCAGTGACCTGTCGCTCTCGCTGAACAAGGCGCGCCAGGCGTTGATCACCCAGGAGGTGGCCGAGATCTCGGCCGGCGCCAACGTCGGCCGGTGACGACGCGGAGAGCCGTCAGCCATCAGCTATCAGCTATCAGAGAACGGCCGAGGGCTGGATGTCGGTCGTGACGACCTCGCCAGGGTTCCAACGGTACGGTCGCTGATTACTCACGGCTGCGGGCTGACGGCTGACCACTGACCGCTCGCCCAGACCAAGGAGACGCAATGACCACAGCTACAGGGAAGATCCTCCAGATTACCGGTCCGGTCGTCGACGTCACGTTCCCGTCGGACCAGCTCCCCGACATCTACAACGCGATCACGGTTGAGCGGCCGGAGGGCGGCCGGCTCGTCCTCGAGGCCCAGACCCACCTCGGTAACGACGTGGTGCGCACGGTGGCGATGTCCTCGACCGAGGGGCTGCGCCGCGGCGCCGAGGCCGTCGACACCGGCAAGCCGATCGCCGTGCCGGTCGGGCCGGAGACCCTCGGCCGGATCTTCAACGTCACCGGCGACGCGATCGACCAGCGGGGGCCGGTCCAGTCCACGCAGACCGCTCCGATTCACCGCTCGGCGCCGAGCTTCGAGGAGCAGGCGACGGGGGTCGAGGTCTTCGAGACCGGCTGCAAGGTGATCGACCTGATCGCCCCCTTCACCAAGGGCGGCAAGACCGGCGTCTTCGGCGGCGCCGGGGTCGGCAAGACCGTCATCATCACCGAGCTGATCCGCAACATCGCCGCCGAGCACGGCGGCTACTCCGTCTTCGTCGGCGTGGGCGAGCGGACCCGCGAGGGCACCGCGCTCTACGGCGAGATGGAGGAGTCGGGGGTCCTCGACAAGACGGTGCTCGTGTTCGGGCAGATGAACGAGCCGCCCGGCGCCCGCCTCCGGGTCGGCCTGACCGGCCTGACGATGGCCGAGCACTTCCGCGACGAGGGGCGCGACGTCCTCCTCTTCATCGACAACATCTTTCGCTTCGTCCAGGCCGGCTCCGAGGTCTCGGCGCTGCTCGGCCGGATGCCGAGCGCCGTCGGCTACCAGCCGACGCTGGCCTCCGAGATGGGCCAGCTGCAGGAGCGGATCACCAGCACCAAGACCGGCTCGGTGACCTCCGTCCAGGCCGTCTACGTGCCGGCCGACGACTACACCGACCCGGCCCCGGCGACCACCTTCGTCCACCTCGACGCCACGATCTCGCTCGAGCGGTCGATCTCCGAGCGCGGCATCTATCCCGCGGTCGATCCCCTCTCGAGCACCTCGCGGATCCTCGACCCGCTGATCGTCGGCGAGGAGCACTACCAGGTGGCCCGCCAGGTCCAGCAGGTGCTCCAGCGCTACCGCGACCTCCAGGACATCATCGCCATCCTCGGCGTCGAGGAGCTGAGCGACGAGGACAAGCAGACCGTCGCCCGCGCGCGACGGATCGAGCGGTTCATGTCGCAGCCGTTCTTCACCGCCGAGGTCTTCACCGGCAACCCGGGCGTCTACGTCACCCGCGAGGAGACGGTCCGCTCCTTCAAGGAGATCCTCGAGGGCCGGCACGATGCCCTGCCCGAGGCGGCCTTCATGTACGTCGGGAACATCGACATGGCCGTCGCCAAGGCCGAGCAGATGGCGGCGGCGAACCGGTAGATCCCTCGGCGGGGGCGCGATAGGTCGCGCTCCCGCCGGGCTCGCGTCGGACGCCGGTAGCCGACGCGCTCGCCCACCGGTGACGAGGACGGGTCAGATACGGCCCGACGGGACCACGCGCCGGGAGGCGACGGGAGGCAGCCACGATGGCCGACAGGCTCAGCGTCGAGATCGTCACCGGCGAGCGGGTCGTCTACAGCGAGGAGGGCGTCGAGATGGTCGTCGCCCCCGGGGCGGACGGGGCGCTAGGAATCCTCCCCCACCACGCGCCGCTGGTGACCCTCCTCTCGGCCGGCGAGCTGCGGGTCACGAAGGGTGGCCAGGAGCGCGCCCTGGCCGTCTTCGGCGGCTTCATGGAGGTCACCGGCGACCGGGTGATCATCCTGGCCGACTCCGCCGAGCACGCCGAGGAGATCGACCTCGCCCGCGCCGAGGAAGCCCGCGCCCGCGCGGCGGCCGCGACCGCGAGCGGCGTCGCCGACGGGGACCTCCAGAGCGCCGCCGCCTCGCTGCGGCGGGCTACCATCCGGCTCCGGATCGGGCAGCGGCGCGGCGGCCGGCGTGGCCCGGGTGTCGGCCCAGGCAACAACGAGGTCTAGCGCCAGGTCGGGGCGACGGCGGCCCGGCCGTCCCCGCGGCGGTGCCAGGAGCCAATCCCACCGATGCCAGCCTCCGCCCCCACTCCGCCCGCAACCGAACCGCAGGCCGACCCCGGGCGCGCGATCCGCGTCCGGGGCGGCCGTCCGCTGCGCGGCGAGGTCTTCGTCGGCGGCTCCAAGAACCTGGCGCTGCCGGCCCTGGTCGCCGCGCTGCTGACCGAGGAGCCCTGCGTCTACGACAACGTGCCCTGCATCGAGGACACCCGCACGATCCTGCGGCTGCTCAAGGGCCTCGGCGCGCGGATCAGCCCCGACCCGGACCGCCTCGACTTCTTCGAGGACCTCCAGTCCCACAAGCGGGTCACGGTCCACGCCGCGACGATCACCACGACCGACGCCCCCGACGCCCTCGCGCGGGCGATGCGGGCCTCGTTCCTGGTCGTTGGGCCGCTGCTCGCGCGCTGCGGCCAGGCCACCGCGCCGGCGCCGGGCGGCGACGACATCGGCGCGCGGCCCCTCGACGTCGCGATCCGCGGTCTCCAGCGGATGGGCGCCCGGATCCTCGACCACGAGGGCGGGCGCGTCGCCCTCGCCGTCGACCGGCTCGCCGGCGCCCAGCTCTACCTCGACTACCCCAGCCATACCGGCACCGAGACGCTGCTGATGGCGGCGGTCCTCGCCGGCGGCACGACGACGATCATCAACGCGGCCTGCGAGCCGGAGGTGATCGCCTTCGCCCAGATGCTGAACCGGATGGGCGCCAGCATCCGCGGGCTCGGCTCGCCTCACCTCGTGGTCGAGGGGGTCAGCCGCCTCAAGGGCGCCTACGAGACCATCCTGCCCGATCGCCTCGTCGCCGGAACCTACGCCATCGGCGCGGTCGTGACCGGCGGGGAGCTCACGATCCACAACGTCCGCGCCACCGACATGCTGCCGCTGACCCAGAAGCTGCGCGAGGCGGGCGCGACGGTCTTCGTCGACGACGGCGCCGACGTGATGTTCGTTCGCGGCGGCCGCGAGCTGCGCGCGGTCGACGTCCAGGCCCTCCCCTTCCCCGGCTTCCCGACCGACCAGCAGGCGGTGTTCGCGGTTCTGCTGACCCAGGCGCGGGGCGTCTCCCGCCTCCACGAGCGCGTCTTCGAGGACCGGCTCCGCTACACCGAAGACCTCGTTCGGATGGGCGCCAGGATCCGGATCGACGGCCTCGGCGTCCGCGCCGAGGTGACCGGGCCGACCCCGCTCCACGGCGCGACCGCCGCGGCCCGCGACATCCGGGCCGGCGCGGCGCTGGTGCTGGCCGGGCTCGCGGCTGACGGCGAGTCCGTCATCACCGGCACCCACCACCTCGACCGCGGCTACGAGGCGCTGGTGCCGACGCTGGCCGCCGTCGGCGCCGACATCACTGAGGGCGCGGCCTGAGCCGATGGCGGCGCCCTCCGCCTGACCCGCCGCGCCCTCCCCGGCGCACCGCCGAACGCCTGATGGCGCCCCGTGCGCCCCGGGCGCACCGGCCGTCGTCGGGCGTCCTGCACCAGCGGGAGAGACCCCCGGCTCGGTCGGCCCGGTCCGATGCCCGTGGGCACTCCCACCGGGGCGTGGTCCCCGCGTCTACCTATGGCGGCGCGCCGCTCGGGCAAGCGACGAACCCCTGTTCTGCCCCCTTTGGGGCGGATGCCGTAGAATGCCCGCGGCGCCGGGCGGTCGGCCTGACCGACGCGCCAACGGGCAGGGGCAGGAGGGGACGGTGCCGCCTCGTATCCTGGTGGTAGACGACGAGCCAGCGGTCACCGATCTGATCGAGGCCGTCCTCGTCGGCGAGGGCTACACGGTCGCGATCGCCCGTGACGGCGCTCAGGGCCTCATGCTCGCCCGCGACTGGAATCCCGACCTCGTGCTGATGGACGTGCGACTGCCGGCCGTCGACGGCGGCACGGTGATCCGCAAGCTCAAGGGCGAGGCCGCCACCGCCGACATCCCGATCATCGCGATGTCGGCGGGGAGCAACATCCGCCAGCAGAGCGGCGACCTCGCCGTCGCCGACGGCGCCCTCGCCAAGCCGTTCGACATCGAGGCGCTCCTCGCCCAGGTCGCGTTCAACCTGGCGCGCAGGCAACCCGTCGCCGACGACGCCTGAGGTGCGGCCCGGATGCCGGACCGTCGGCTCCCCGGTCCCCGGCGCCCGATGACGACCCCGCTCTCATCGGCCCTGGCGAAAGACCGGGCGACATCGGCGCACGCCACGGTCGAGCCGTTCGCGGACGCCACCCTGCCCCCCGTCAATCGGTCGGTCACGGTCGTCATTCCGACCTATAACGAGCGAGACAACCTGCGGACGCTGGTCCCCCGGATCCTCGCGCTGGGCAGCGCCTACGGCGTGGTGGTCGTCGACGACGCCTCGCCCGACGGCACCGGCGAGGTCGCCGACGCCCTGGCTGCCGCTAACCCGGGCCGCGTGCGGGTCCTCCACCGACCGGGCAAGGCCGGGATCGGCCCGGCCTACGCGGCGGGGTTCCGCGTTGCCCTCGCCCTGGGCACGCCGCTGGTGGCCCAGATGGATGCCGACCTCTCCCACGACCCGCTGGCCCTGCCGCGCCTGGTGGCCGCCACGGCCGACCACGACCTTGTCCTCGGCTCCCGCTACGCGCCGGGCGGCGCGACCGTCGGCTGGCCCCGGCGGCGCCTGCTGCTGAGTCGCCTGGGCGGGTGGTACGCGCAGGCGGTACTCGGCGCGCCGATCCGCGATCTGACCGGGGGCTTCAAGGTCTTCCGCCGCGCCGCCCTGTCCGCCCTCGACCTCGACGCGGTCCGCTCGGACGGCTACGGCTTCCAGATCGAGACGACCTGGCGGGTGCTCCGCGCGGGCGGACGGGTGATCGAGGTCCCAATCACCTTTCACGACCGCGTCGCCGGGGCCAGCAAACTCTCCCGCCGGATCGTGCTCGAGGCCCTGATCGTCGTCTGGCGCCTCCGCCTGGAGCGTCTCCGTCGGCGCTGACGGCACGGGGCGGCCGAGGGCCGTGCCGCTCCCGGCGCGGTCCGCACCTGCGGGACCGGCACGACGCTCCGTCGCACCCTCTCCTAGCGGGACCGGGGCGAGGCGATCGAGACCGTCGTCTGACGTCGCCGGGCGGCGAGCGTCGCCTCGACCACGGCGGCGACCTCGTCCTGGAAGCGGTCGCGGCCGAAGCGGGCCGCGTTCGCTCGCGCCCGCTCCGGGCGCCACGTCAGCGCCTCGCAGGCGTCGATGGCGGCGAGCAGGGAGGATGCGGTGGGCTCGCCGAAGAGGACACCCGTCTCACCGGGGATCACCGTCTCCAGCGCGCCTCCGGCACCGAAGGCGACGACGGGGCGACCGGCCGCCTGGGCCTCGACGGCGGTGATCCCGAAGTCCTCGGTCGCCGGCAGGACGAGCGCCCGACAGCGCCGCAGGTGATCGGCCGTCGCCGCGTCGTCGAGCCGACCGAGGAACTCGACCGTCGGCCCCGCCACCCGCCGCAGGGTCTCGAGCGACCGACCGTCGCCGACGACCTTGAGCGGCAGTCCGGCCCACGTGAAGGCCTCCACCGCGAGGTCGACCCGCTTGTGCGGCACCAGCCGCGACACGACGAGGTACCAGGGCTCCGGCGGCACCGTGCCGCCGGGCGGGTCGGCGAAGCGCTCCAACTCGACCGGTGGGTAGACCACCGTGGCCTCGACGCCGTAGGCGGCACGCAGGCGCGCCGCCACCGCCCGCGAGTTTGCGAGGTAGCGCGTGACCCGGGCGGCCGCCCGCCGGTCAGACCGGCGGAGCGCGGCGAACGCCGCCGCCGCGGCCGGCCTCAGGGCGAGCGGGATCCGCGCCGGCCCGAGGTAGGTCCGGTCGCCCCAGAGGAACCTGGCCGGCGAGTGGCAGTAGCAGACGTGGGCGGCTCCCGGGGCGGCGGGGGCCTGGTGGGCCCAGGCGCTGGAGTCGGAGAGCACCACGTCGTAGGGGCGCAGCGCGGGGCCCAGCCCGCGGAAGAGCGCCGGGTAGAGCGGCAGCGCGGCGCGGTGCCAGCGCGCGGCGCCGGGCAGCCGCCCGAGCGGGCTCTCGCGCAGGTCCCACGTCGCCCAGTCGGCGGGCAGGGCGTCGGGCGCGACGACCGAGGTGAAGACCGGCGCGTCCGGCCACCGGTCGTGGAGCGCGTGGAGGACCCGCTCCGCCCCCCCGTGCTGCGTCAGGTAGTCGTGGACCAACGCGACCCGCATCGTGCCCCCGCCGACCCATGACGAGCGACGACGGCCGACCGGCCCGGCCCCGTCCCTCCGCCGGAACGCCTGGACGACGTCTCCGCCGACGTCGCGGGTGGCCGGGGGCCAGCAGACGGACCGGCACCGTCCGACGCGGGGAGCATGCCATACCGCTCTGGCCCGGAGCCGACTGACGCTCTCGGCGCTCCAGCGCCCCGACCCTGGGGCGGCGGTCGGGAGCGCCGGCGTCGCACCGGCTGGCGTCACGCCGCTCGCCGGGGGGACCGATGGGCAGGGCCGATCCTCCGGCCCCGCGCCCCGACCGGCCCGCGCCGCGGTACGCTGCGGCGACAGAGGCGGTTGGCCCGGGGAGTCGCGAGGTCGTTACCCCCGGCCAACCGCCCAGGCTCGGGATCGACCGGACCGCCGGATCGCACTGGACCGCCGTCTCATGGACCGACCGACGCTCACCCGCCGACAGCTCAACCGCGCCACCCTCGCCCGGCAGATGCTGCTGCGCCGGGAGGCCGTCTCGCCGGTCGACGCGGTGGAGCGGCTCGGCGGGCTCCAGGCCCAGGAGCCGAAGCCGCCATTCGTCGGGCTCTGGTCCCGGGTCGAGGGGTTCCTGCCCGACGACCTGCACCGTGCCCTGCACGGACGCGAGGTGGTGCGCGCCACGCTGATGCGCGCCACCCTGCACCTGTTCAGCGCCCGGGACTACCGGACGTTCCGGATCGCGCTGCAGCCGGTGATGACCCAGGCCCTCGGGGTCCTCGGCGCCCGCGCCGAGGGCATGGACATCGACCTCGTCCTGCCCGTGGCGCGCGCGCTGCTCCGGGACCGGCCCCTCGCGTTCGACGCTATCCGCGCGGCGCTGGTCGAGCGGTTCCCCGAAGCCAACGACCGCGCCCTCGGCTACGCGGTACGGACCCACCTTCCGCTCGTGATGGTGCCGACCGGGGACCGCTGGGCCTTCCCGTCCGTGGCCGCCTTCGCGCTCGCGGAAGAGTGGCTGGGCACCCCGCTGGCCGACGAGCCGGCGCTCGAGGCACTGGTGCTCCGGTACCTGGGAGCGTTCGGGCCGGCCACCGTCGCCGACGCCCAGGGGTGGTCGGGGCTCCGGGGCCTGAAGCCCACCTTCGAGGCGCTTCGGCCGCGCCTGCTGACCTCCAAGGACGAGCGCGGACGCGAGCTGTTCGACCTCCCCGAGGCGCCGCGACCGGACGGCGACCACCCGGCGCCGCCGCGCTTCCTCCCCGAGTTCGACAGCCTGGTGCTGGCCCACGCGGACCGCTCCCGTCTCCTCGCGGACGAGCACCGCGCGCTGGTGGTCACCAAGAATCTCCGCGTTCGCGCCACGTTCCTCTGGGACGGCTCCGTCGCCGGGACCTGGGGGGTGGAACGGCGACGGGGCAACGCCACGCTGCGGCTCGCCCCGTTCGCGCCCCTGCCCGGCCCCGCCGTCGACGAACTCGGCCATGAAGGGGACGCGCTTCTGCGCTTCCTGGAGCCGGACGCCGCCGCGCGCGACGTCCAGGTGGACGCCCAGCCCCCGGCGTCCTGACCGACGCGTCACCCTACTCCCTACCCCTTCGGCGAGCACCCCTGAGAGGCGCTCCTCGGCACCGCTGGGTCTGCGAGCCCGACGCACGCGAATCCGTGCCATCTCGGCGAGGAACCACTTCTGTGCTCCGGGAGCGGCGCCACCCCGCGGCGCCCGGGGTGGGCGGCCGCTGCCGACGCGGTACGCCCTCTTCTGTCCCCGCTGGCCCAGGTCAGCGGGGCGGTGTGCGAGGCTCTGGAGGCAGTGACATCAAGGTCGCAGAACACCCGTTCGGTGGTAGGATGCGGCCCGCACCTGCCCCTAGCGTCGCCCTTCGCTCCCAGCCGTGCGAGGCTCCGCCATGTCAATCGACGCCGCCGATCACCACGTCGCGCCCGCCCCGCACGCGTCCGCATCAGGAGCCGACCACGGGGCCACGCCCTCCGACGCGGCCGCCAACGCGGACGTCGGAAACGGAACGGCGTCTCACCCCACCGACCGGGGTGACGTGCCGAGCGCCGCCACGCCGCTCACCCTCACCAGAGACGAGGCGCGGCTGCTCGCCGTAGCCGCCCAGGGGCTGGACCGGCGGCCGCGCGGCCGGGCCACCCGCGCTCGCCTCCTCGCGACGATCCGTCACCTGGGCTGCGTGCAGCTCGACACGATCAGCGTCGTCAGCCGGTCCCACGAGACCGTGCTCTGGAGTCGCCTCGGCCCCTACGACCCGGCCGACCTCGCGGCCCTCCACTACCCCGATGGCCACCTGATCGAGTACTGGGCCCACGCCGCCGCCCTCGTGCCGGTTGAGCTCTTCCCCTGCTTCCGCCGCATGATGGCCTTCTACGCGGACCGCGACGGCTGGGCCGTGGCCAACCGCGACGTCCTCGACCGGGTCCTGGCGCGGGTCCGGGACGGTGGCCCGGTGGCGTCCCGCGACTTCGAGCGCCCCGACGGCGTCGCCGCCGGCCCCTGGGACTGGTACGGCGCCAAGCCCGACCGCCGGGCGCTGGACGCGCTCTGGACGGCCGGCGAACTGATGGTCCTCAAGCGGGACGGCTTCCAGCGAACCTACGAGCTGACCGAGCGCGTTCTCCCCGGCGCCCTCGACGGCGACCCGCCGCCGCTCGCGGAGCAGCACCGCACCTTCACCCGACGGGCGCTGGCCGCCCTCGGCGTCGCGACGCCGCGCTGGGCAGCCGACTACTTCCGCACGGGCTCGCGCCCCCACCTGCCGCCGGCCGCGGCCGCCGCGACGCTCGCCGCGCTGGCCGACGCCGGGGAGGCGGTGCCCGCGACCGTCGACGGCCTCGCCGAGCCGGCCTGGGTCGCGCCGGGGATGCTGGGCCGGCTCGCGGACCTCCGCGCCGGGCGCGGCCGGCCGACGCTGACCACCCTGCTCTCGCCGTTCGACAACCTGATCTGGACCCGAGCGCGGACCGAGGCGCTGTTCGGCTTCGAGTACCGCCTGGAGAGCTACACGCCGGCGCCCAAGCGCCGGTACGGGTACTACACCCTGCCGATCCTCCACCGCGGGCGGTTGGTCGGCCGGCTCGACCCGAGCTACGACCGGAAGTCTCGGTTCCTCACCGTCCGCGCCCTGCACCTCGAGCCGGGCGTGCGCCCGACGGCGGCGCTGGCGGCCGCGGTCGCCTGGGCCCTCAGCGACCTGGCGACCTTCCTCGGTGCCGCGGAGGTCGGCGTCCTCCTGAGCGACCCCGAGCCGTTCGCCCCCCTCGTCCAGTCGGCGCTCGGCGAGACCCTGTCGTCCCCCGCCCGGGGGGCGTCAGACACACCGCTGGCGGAGCGGTAATCCCCGTCGGCGGGCCGAGCCCTCTTGCCCCGGCGCCGGTCCGTGGACGTAAGCACGTCCCATTCGGTGCCCGGCCGGCTCCGCCGATCTGACCCGGCCGGGGCCGGCGTTGACCGTCGGGACGAATGCGAGGGGGAAGGTCCGGTCCACGGCGCCGCATCGACGCGTTCGGCAGATCGGCGGACCGCCCGGCGAGGTCAGCCACTCACCGGCTCTGCGGGACGCCACGCGACCGGCGACTTCGCCGCGGTGATGGCCGCCTCGGGCAGATTGGCCGACTGTGGGGCCCCGGGCCGGCGTCCGCGGCCTGGTAGGATCAGCCGCCGATAAGGCGCCCCGCGCTGACCTGGACCAGCCCCTGCCACCCGGAGGACCGAACGTTGGCTGCCACCGACCGCGAGCGGGATCACACGGCGCCGGCGCGCGTCTTCGACACCCACGTCCACTTCCCCTGGGGCGAGGACCGCGACCCGGCGGCGGCCACCGCCGAGCTCGTCGCCCGCTGCCGCGAGCTGAACATCGTCCGCGTCGCGCTGCTCGGCTCTCGCTGGGGCGACTACAACGACCGGTTGGCGGGCGCGGTCCAGGGACACCCCGACCTCTTCGTGGGGCTCTACGGCGTCGAGCTGGAGACCGACACGCCCGAGACGATCCGCGCCGCCCATGCCCGCGGCTTCCGCGGCCTGAAGGTCATCCACGCCCTCGCCGCGTACGACGACCGCGCCTACTGGCCCCTCTACGCCGAGGCCGAGGCGCTCGGGATGGTCTGCCTGTTCCACACCGGGGTCGTCGGCGGCGGGGTGGACTTCCGCGACGTCGACCCCTTCGACCCGGAGGTGGTCCGCCGCACGCGGGGCTGGGAGCGCCGCGCCGCCGGCCAGGGCTTCTCCAGTGCCCACATGGACCCGATCCGGCTCGACACGATCGCCTTCACGTTCCCCCGGCTGCGGATCATCGGCGCCCACCTCGGGGTGGGGCAGGAGGACTACGCCTGCCACATCGCCCGCTGGCGCCGCAACGTCTTCTGGGACGTCTCCGGCGGCGAGCTCGTCCGCCGGCGGGTCTTCGAGCGGCGGCTGATCGGCCCCGAGATCGCGCCGTTCAAGCTGGTCTTCGGCTCCGACTGCGGGCTCGAGAAGATGGGCGCCGAGATCGCCGACTGGCAGGCCGTCTTCGAGCTGCTGCGGCTGACCCAGGCCGAGCGCGACCGGATCCTCTACGGCACCGCCGCCCGCATCTTCGGCGTCGACGAGTTCGCCGGCGTCACCGACGAGGCGGCCTACGACGCGGTCTGGCGGGACGAGGAGGACGGGACGTCGTCCCCGCCGCCGCAGCCCGAGAACGCCGACGAGCTCGACGCGCTCGCCGATCAGGCCGATCAGCCCGCCGTCACCCCGGCCGGCTGAGCCCTCGACCCACCCCGCTGGGACCGCCGTGGGACCCCGACCCGGACCGCGGGACGGGACCTCGACCCCCTCGCGACCAATCCCCTGGGTGGTCGCGAAACGGTCGACTCGGCTTATCAACGCGGCGATGAACCCGGCTATTGGTCAGGCTCGGTGGCCCGCGAGCAAAGCCATCTGCAGGGCATAACGCGGAGGGGTACCGTCGCCGGACCCTTCGTTGCGCCGCTCGGCTCGCGAGGGTGGCCGGACCAGCACCGTCCCGAAGGAATGGCTTTGCGAAGCCGTTTTCGGACGACCGACGGCGCGGGTTCGCTTGACGCTGTGTTGTCTCGACCCGTATCATGATCCGTTAGAAGGGCTAACGCGTCGGTACCCGGCGGGCGGACCGGACCCTCGTTCGGGTCGGTCCGGTGGCCACCCTCGACGCCGGAAACCTTAACAACCGACGCCCCCCGCGCGGTCCGACCGCCAGGGGGGATTTCTCATGAGCAGGAGCGACGTGATGGATGCCATCATCGCCATCGTCGCCGTGCTGCTCGCCGTCGTGGTCACCTTCGGCCTCACCTACTTCTACCTCGAGACGCGGTCCAAGTCCCGGATGGGCAGTGCCCAGGCCGAGGCGGACCGGATCCTGGCGGAGGCCGAGACACGGCGGCGAGACGCGGCGCTCGAGGCCAAGGACGAGGCGATCCGCCTCCGGGGCGAGCTCGACCGGGAGCTCACCCTCCGCCGCAAGGAGATCGAGCGGGTCGAGCAACGGATCGAGCAGAAAGAGACCGCGATCGACCGCAAGTCGGCCGGACTCGACGACCGCGAGGCGGCCGTCCGCGCCGAGGAGCTCGAGATCCGGCGCCGCGAGCAGCAGGCGCGCCAGGCCCAGGACGCCGCCGAGCAGGAGCGCGCCCGCGCCGTGCGCGAGTTGAGCGCGTCGCGCGCCGAGGCCGAGCGCGAGTTCGCCGCCGTCCGCGCCGACCTGCAGCGCGAGGTCGACGAGGCCAGGGGTATCCAGCAGCGCGAGCTGGAGCGCGTCGCCGGTCTCACCGCCGACGATGCCAAGCAGGAGCTGGTCGCGGAGGTCGAGGCGGAGGCCCGCGCGATGGGCGCCCGCCGGATGCACGAGATCGAGCAGGAGGTCCACGCCGAGGCCGACAAGCGCGCTCGGAAGGTCCTCGCGACCACCATGCAGCGGATCGCCTCGGACTACGTCACCGAGTCGACCGTCTCGGTGGTGCCCCTGCCCAGCGACGACATGAAGGGGCGCATCATCGGCCGCGAGGGCCGAAACATCCGCGCCCTCGAGCAGGCGACCGGCGTCGACCTGATCGTCGACGACACCCCCGAGGCGATCATGGTCTCCGGGTTCGACCCGGTCCGCCGCGAGATCGCCCGCCGCTCGCTCGCCAAGCTCCTCCAGGACGGGCGGATCCACCCCGCCCGGATCGAGGAGGTCGTCAACAAGTGCCGCCTCGAGCTCGAGGAGGTCATGCGCGAGGAGGGAGAGCGGATCGCCTACGAGGCGAACGTGCCCGGCCTCCACCCCGACCTTATCAAACTCCTCGGCCGGCTCAAGTACCGGACCAGCTACGGCCAGAACGTGCTCGGCCACTCCCTGGAGGTCTCGCTGCTGGCGACGGCGATCGCCGCCGAGCTCGGCGCCGACGTCAACGTCGCGAAGACCGCCGGGCTGCTCCACGACATCGGCAAGGCCGTCGACCACGAGGTCGAGGGGCCGCACGCCCTGATCGGCGCCGACATCGCCAAGCGGCTCGGCCGATCGCCGAAGATCGTCCACGCTATCGCCGCCCACCACGGCGAGGAGGAGCCGCAGACGGTCGAGGCGTTCATCGTCGCCACCGCCGACGCGATCAGCGGCGCCCGCCCCGGCGCCCGCCGCGAGATGGTCGAGGCCTACGTCAAGCGCCTGGAAGCGCTCGAGGGGGTCGCCAACTCCTTCGACGGTGTCGAGAAGTCGTTCGCGATCCAGGCCGGCCGCGAGGTCCGGATCCTGGTCCAGCCGAACGGCATCGACGACCTCGGCGCCTCGCGGCTCGCCCGCGACGTCGCCAAGAAGATCGAGGAGAGCCTGGAGTACCCCGGCCAGATCAAGATCACCGTGATCCGGGAGACGCGGGCGGTCGAGTATGCCCGCTAGGCACCCCCGGGTGACGCCCCCGGTCTCCTGGTGCCGACCGGCCGGCGCGGTCGGGGGCGCCTGATGGCCACCCCCGATTCCGAGGAGGCGTCACCGCCGGCCGCCGGGACCATCCGGGTCCTCGCGGTCGGCGACGTGATCGGCTCGCCGGGTCGACGCGCGCTGGGACGGGTCCTGCCCCCTCTCCGCGCCGAGCTGGGCGTCGACCTGGTCGTCGCGAACGGCGAGAACAGCGCGGGCGGAAAGGGCGTCGGTCTCCGCACCGCCCGCGAGCTGCGCGACTCCGGCGTCGACGTGATCACCACCGGCAACCACGTCTGGAACCAGCCCGACATCGACGAGGCGCTCGGCGACGACGACCTCCGCCTGCTGCGCCCGCTGAACTACCCTCCCGGCCTACCGGGCCAGGGCGCCCGCACCGTGCGCGCGCGCGGGCACGACGTGGTCGTGGCCAACCTGATCGGCCGGGTGTTCATGACCCCCCTCGACGACCCGTTCCGCGCGATCGACAACCTGCTCGCCACGCTGCCCCCGGTCGGCCAGGCCGACCGGCCGCTGGTCCTCGTCGACTTCCACGCCGAGGCGACCAGCGAGAAGGTGGCGATGGGCTGGCACCTCGACGGCCGCGTCGGCGCGGTCTTCGGCACCCACACCCACGTCCCGACGGCGGACGGCCGGGTCCTGCCCCAGGGGACCGGCTACGTCACCGACCTGGGGATGGTCGGGCCGACCGACTCGGTGATCGGCGCGGCGATCGCGCCGTCCCTGCGGCGGTTCACCCGCGGGCGCGGTGGCCGGTCGGAGGTGCCCGACGGGCCGGTCGCGTTCAACGCGGTGCTGCTCGACTTCGACCCGGCGCGCGGCACCTGCCGTGCGGTGCGCCGCGTCGACCGCCTCGACCCCCGGACCCCCGGACGCCGGGCCTGAGACACGGACACGGACATGACGCGGGGCCGCCCCTGGGTAGGGTGCCGGCCCAGATCGGGCGCCCGACGCAGGGCGTCACCCCCACGCCGGCCGCACGCGGAGCCGGTCACGGCGGGCCCGGACCGACCGCGGAGGACCCTGATCGATGCAGCGTTTCTTCAGCAAGCTCGACCTGCGCGACATCAAGATCGATCCCGAGACGACCCGCTTCCCGCCCGAGGCCGACGACCCCGCCGCGCGGGAGGTTCCCGCCGCCGAGGCCCAGCCGGACGAACACCGGCCGGACACCGCCCACCACGCCGACGAGCACGCGCTGGCCGTCGCCCCGACGACGCCCACGGTCGTCCCGGTCCGGGCGCCGTTCCCCTTCGACGATCCGATGACCCGTCTCACCAATAGCCACCTCTTCGAGGACCCCGAGCCAAGCGTGCCGGCCGACGGCACGGATGCCGAGGCCGACGCGACCGGCGTCGCCACGGCCGAGAGCGCGGGCGACGCCGCAGGCGAGAGGACGACGCCGAGCGGCGTGGACGTGCTCAAGGTCTCCGCGCGGTCCCGTCCGAGCGCGGTCGCCGGCGCGATCGCCGGCGTCGTCCGGGAGGCCGGCCGGGCCGAGGTCCAGGCCATCGGGGCCGGCGCCACCAACCAGGCGGTCAAGGCCGTCGCGATCGCCCGCGACTACCTGCGGGCCACCGGCATCGAGGCGATCTGCCTCCCCGCGTTCATCGACGTCACCGTCCAGAACGAGGACCGGACCGCGATCCGCCTCGTCGTCGAGCCGCGCTGAGCGGCGGCGGGCGGCGGACCGGGGACGGCCGGCGACCAGTCGCCACCCGTGGGGAGAGGAGCACCGCACCGATGGCGTCCGCCCCAGCCGACCCGACCAGCCGGGCCGGGGTCAGCACCGTGGACCTCCACGCCCACACCGACGAGTCCGACGGCCAGTTCTCGCCGGCGGAGCTGGTCGGCTACGCGCGCGGCCGCGGGATCCGGGTCCTCGGGGTGACGGACCACGACACGGTCGCCGGCATCCCGGCCGCGGTCGCCGAGGCGGGCCGCCACGGCGACATCGAGGTGGTGCCGGGCGTCGAGCTGAGCAGCTCGGTCGACGGCCACGAGGTCCACCTGCTGGGCTACTTCGTGGATCCCGGGGACCGGCCCTTCCTCGACCGCCTCGCCGCGCTGGCGGCGGCGCGGCGGCGGCGGGTCGAGCGGATGGCGGCGCGGCTGGCCGAGATCGGGGCGCCGATCACCGCCGACCGGGTCTTCGCCCTCGCCGGTCCCGGCACGGTCGGCCGCCCCCACGTCGCCCGCGCCCTGGTCGAGGCGGGGCACGCCGCGGACGTGCCGGACGCGTTCGATCGCTTCATCGGCACCGGCCGTCCCGGCTACGTGCCCCGCGAGCCGGTCACGCCGGAGGACGCCGTCGCGCTCGTCCTCGCGGCCGGCGGCGTGCCCGTCCTCGCGCACCCCTACGGCACCGGCGACCCCGAGGCGATCGTGGCGCGGCTGGTGCCGATCGGTCTGCTCGGCCTCGAGGCGGAGTACGGGGCCTATCGGCCGGAGGCCCGGGCGGAGCTGCGGGCGCTGGCCGATCGGTACGGCCTGGTCACGACCGGCGGCAGCGACTTCCACGGCCCGATGGTCCGCTCCGAGCGCGACCTTGGCGCCCCGGAGGTTCCCGTCGCCACCGTCGACCGGCTCCGCTCGCTCGCGCGCGGCTTGGCCCAGTGACCGGTCGCGGGGTTCGGACGCGGCCAGGCGACCTCCGGCGCGTCGTCGTCCGGGGCGTCGGCTCGGTCGCGATGGAGCGACGCACCGCCCGGATCATGGGCCACCCGGAGGCGAGGGAGGACCGTGCGAATGCTTGCGCCTGAACCTCAAGCAGCCCAAGCCGAGCGTGCCGAGACGGCGCACGAGGCGGGCGGCACCGGGCTTCGCGCCGCCGCCGTGGTCGTCGCGGCCGGTCGGGGCGAGCGCTTCGGCGCCGCCGACAAGGTCTTCCTGCCGCTGGCGGGCCGCCCGATGCTCGCCCACGTCCTCGACGCGGTCCACGCCGCCGAGTTGGTCGCCGCCGTCGTCCTCGTGGTCGGAGTCCACACCCGGGAGCGGGCGGAGCGGCTGCTCGCCGAGGGCGCGTGGCGCCTGCCGGTGACCGTGGTGACCGGCGGCGAGCGGCGCCAGGACTCGGTCGCGGCGGGCGTGGCGGCGGTGCCGGCCGACACCGAGGTCGTCGTCGTCCACGACGGGGCCCGCCCGCTGGTGGCGGGCGGGCTGTTCGACCGTGCCGCCGCGGCCGCCGTCGAGGTCGGCGCGGCGATCGCGGCGGTGCCGGTGACCGACACCCTGAAGCGGGCGGCCGGGGACGGACCGTCCGGCGCGGAAATGGTCGGCGCGACGGTGCCGCGGGAAGGGCTCTGGGCCGCCCAGACGCCGCAGGCGTTCCGTCGTGACCGGCTGGCGGCGGCGCTCGCCGACCCGGCCGCGGCGGCGACCACGTTTACCGACGAGGCTGCCCTCTTCGAGCACCTCGGCTGGCCCGTGGCGCTCGTCCAGGGTCACCGGGGGAACATCAAGGTGACCCACCCCGAGGACCTCGCCCTCGCCGAGGCGCTCCTCGCCGGCACCCGCCCGCTGGTGACGAGCCGATGACGACCCGGACTGACGGGAGCGCCCCCTCGGCCCCGCCCGCGGTGCGGACGGGGATCGGGTACGACGTCCACCGCTTCGTCCCCGGCCGCCCGCTCGTCCTGGGCGGGGTCCGGATCGAGCACCCGCTGGGTCTCGACGGGCACAGCGACGCCGACGTGCTGCTCCACGCCATCGCCGACGCCCTCCTCGGCGCGGCGGCCCTCGGCGACATCGGCCAGCATTTCCCGCCGTCCGACCCCCGCTTCGCCGGCGCCGACAGCCGGGACCTGCTGGCCGCGGTTACCCGCCTCGTCGGCGAGGCGGGCTGGGCGGTCGTCAACGTCGACGCGACGGTGATCGCCGAGGCGCCGAAGGTGGGTCCCCACGCCCCGGTGATGCGGGCGGCGATCGCCGCCAGCGTGGGGATTGCCGCCGGCGCCGTCAACGTGAAGGCGACCACCAACGAGGGGATGGGCTTCGTCGGCCGCGGCGAGGGGATCGCGGCGCTGGCGATCGCCACCCTCGCCGGCCTGCCGATCGACACCGTCTAAGCCCCACGGATGCCGCCTGATTGCCCTCCCCTACGGCGGCGGCCATCGGGGCGGGCTCGCGGCGGGTCGGACCGGCCGGAGGGGCGGATCCCAGGAGGGGGCTGCATGCGGGTCCTGGTCCAGCGGGTGCGTCACGCCCGGGTCACCGTAGAAGACCAGACGGTCGGCGCGATCGGTCCCGGGCTAGTGGCGCTGGTGGGCGTGACCCACGGCGACGGCGCGGCCGAGGCCGACCTGCTGGCCTCGAAGCTCGCCAACCTGCGCGTCTTCGACGACGCGGCCGGCGCCATGAACCGCTCGGCGCTCGACCTGCTCGGTGACGGTGTCCCCGCCGTGGCTGCGGTCGGCGAGGCGGCCGACCCGTCGCCGCGGCAGAAGGACCACCTGGCCGATGTGGACGCTGGGGCCGGGGCCACACCCACTACCCCGGTCGCGGTCCTGGTCGTCTCGCAGTTCACGCTCTACGCCGACGCCCGGAAGGGGCGCCGCCCGAGCTTCGTCCGGGCCGCCCGGCCGGCGGAGGCGGCGCCGCTCGTCGACCGGCTGGCGGCAACGCTGCGCGGTCTCGGCCTGCCGGTCGCCGAGGGCCGCTTCGGCGCCGACATGCTCGTCGAGCTGGCGAACGACGGCCCGGTCACGATCTGGCTGGACACCGACGAGCTCCGCCGCTGATCGACCCGTCCCTTCCCGGCGGCGGCCCGTCCGGGGCCGCGGCGACGCCTCCCCCGGCGTCGTGCTGGTACCATCCCCCGGCCCACCGGCTCCGCCAGGCCGTGCCCGTCGGCGGAGACGACGCGGGCCGCCCAGGACGCCGCGGCCGTGGTCCCTACCTACTGTCCTCCCGGGAGAGCCGACGGGCGCCGCCGGCGCCCCGCCAAGGAGCGGCCGTGAACGTCACCATCTTCGGCACCGGCTACGTCGGCCTCGTCACCGGCGCCTGCCTCGCCGACGCCGGCAACCACGTGCTCTGCGTCGACGTCGACCGGACGAAGATCGACCTCCTCAACCGCGGCGGGATCCCGATCTTCGAGCCGGGTCTCCAGGAGGTGGTGGCCCGGAACGCCCGCGCCGGCCGCCTCGCCTTCACCACCGACGCCCACGCCGCGGTCGAGCACGCGACCGTCCAGATGATCGCCGTCGGCACCCCGGCGGACGGGGACGGGCGGGCCGACCTCTCGGCGGTGCTCGCCGTCGCGACTACGATCGCCGAGCACATGGACGACGAGAAGGTCCTCGTCACCAAGTCGACCGTGCCGGTCGGCACGGCCGATCGCCTGCGGGGCGTGGTCGCCGACCGCCTCGCGGCTCGGGGCCGGGTACTTCCCTTCGACGTGGTCTCCAACCCCGAGTTCCTCAAGGAGGGGGCCGCCCTGGAGGACTTCGAGCGGCCGGACCGGATCATCGTCGGGGCCGAGGAGCCCCACTCGATCGAGCTGCTGCGCCAGCTCTACGCCCCATTCAACCGCAACCACGGCCGGCTGCTGGTGATGGACGTCCGCTCGGCCGAGCTGACCAAGTACGCCGCGAACGCCATGCTGGCGACCAAGATCTCGTTCATGAACGAGCTCGCCAACCTGGCGGAGCGGGTCGGCGCCGACATCGAGCACGTCCGGGTCGGGATCGGCTCCGACCCCCGGATCGGCTACGCATTCATCTACCCCGGCTGCGGCTACGGCGGCTCGTGCTTCCCCAAGGACGTCCAGGCGCTGGAGCGCACCGCCGCCGAGGTGGGCTACGAGGCGGAGCTGCTGCGCGCCGTCGAGGCGGTCAATCACCGCCAGAAGGACGTCCTCTTCGCCAAGATCCGGGCCCACTTCGGCGACGACCTGGCCGGGCGAACCTTCGCGCTCTGGGGTCTCGCCTTCAAGCCCAACACCGACGACATGCGCGAGGCGCCCAGCCGGCGGCTGCTGGAAGCGCTCTGGGCGGCCGGCGCGCGCGTCCGCGCCCACGACCCGGCCGCGATGCCCGAAGCCGCCCGCCTCTACGCCGGGCGCACGATCGTCGACCAGGTCGGCGCTCCGCCCGACCTGGTGCTCTGCGACGCGCAGGAGGACGCCCTGGTTGGCGCCGACGCGCTGGTGATCGTGACCGAGTGGCGGGCCTTCCGCAGCCCCGACTACGCGGCGATACGAGAGGCGCTCGCCTCCCCCGTCATCTTCGACGGGCGCAACGTCTACGACCCGGCGCGGGTGGCCGCCGAACGGTTCACCTACTACGGCATCGGACTCGGCGAGACCCCGGGCGCCGCCCCGGAGAACCGCCGGGTCCCGAAGGGGATGGTGTCCCTCGTGGTCGGCCGGGACACGCTGGCCGGCGAGGACTAGCGGCGCGGCGGGCGGGCGTCTTCGCGATGCCCGCCCTTCGCGTCGTCACGGCGTCAGGCGCTGCCGGTCGCGCGGGAAGAGGGCGACCTCGCGCAGGTTCGCCGCGCCGATGAGCTGGGCCACGAAGCGCTCCAGGCCGATCGCGAACCCGCCGTGGGGCGGCATCCCGTGCCGGAACGCCGCCAGGTACCCCGCCAGCGGTCCCGGGTCCATCCCGCGGGAGGCGAGCGCGGCGAGGTAGTCGGCGTGGCGGTGGAGCCGCTGCCCGCCGGTCGCCAGCTCCAGCCCCCGGAACAGCAGGTCGAAGCCGTTGGTCAGGTGCGGCCGGTCCGGGTCGGGGTGGGTGTAGAACGGCCGCTTGGCGAGGGGGTAGCCCGTCACGAAGACGAAGGCGCTGCCGTGCTCCCGCTGCGCCCAGTCGCCGAGCCAGCGCTCGTGCGCCGGCGCCAGGTCGGGCTCGCCGCCCAGGTCCTCGCCGGTCGCGGCGCCGACGAGCGCCAGTGCCGCGGTGAAGTCGATCGTGGGGATCACCGGCGGGACGCCGGGCAGCTCTGCGCCGAGCAGCGCGACCGCGTCGCCCGCCCGCTCGTGGATCGTCGCGGTCATGCCGGCGACCACGTCGCGGGCGACGGCCATCACGTCCCGGTGGTCCCCGACGAAGCCCAACTCGGCATCGAGCGACGTGTACTCGTTGAGGTGGCGCGGGGTGTCGTGGGGCTCGGCGCGAAAGACCGGGCCGACCTCGTAGACCCGACCCAGCGCTCCGACCATCAGCTGCTTGTAGAACTGCGGGCTCTGGGCGAGGTAGGCGGTCCGGCCGAAGAACTCGACCGGAAAGACGTTCGCCCCGGTCTCGGTCGCCGCCGCCACGAGCTTCGGTGTCTGGACCTCGACGAACTCCCGGTCGTCGAGCGCCGCCCGGAAACCGGCGACCGCCGCGGCCGTGACCCGCGCCGTCGCCTGCCGCCGGGGGTGCCGGAGCGCGACCGCCGCGTGGTCGAGCTGTGTCGGGAGCTGGGCGGCGAGCCGCGGCCGGAACAGGTCGAACGGCGGCGGCTCGGCCTCCGCCAGCACCGCGACCGTCGGCGCGTGGACCTCGACGCCGCCCGGCGCCTGCGTCACCGCGACCACGTCGCCGGTGACCGCGAGCACCGTCTCATGGCCGAGGCCGTCGAGGCGCGCGAGCAGCGCCGGGTCGTCGACCACCACCTGGGCCAGGCCGCGCCCGTCGCGCAGGATCAGGAAGCCGACGCGCCGGTGCCGCCGCCACTGGTGGAGCCAGCCGCGCAGCTCCACCCGCCGCCCGGCGTGCCCCGCCAGGGCTTCGGTCCCGATGCGGAGCGCCTCCGCCGGGACGGTCGCCCCCGTCGCCCGGTTCGTCGCCGGCTTGTCCAACCGCGGGTCCGCCGCGGCAGCCGCGTGCCCCGCCTCCTCCGCGCTCGAACACCCGACGGTGGCCGCCGTTCCCGCATCCTGCCGCATGGCACCAACGCTCCCTCCCCGCGCATCTCGGCGGGAAAAAACGCACGCGCCCCCTCGCCGTGCGGACGAGGGGGCGCTCGTGGTGCCACCGCAGTTCGCCGCCACCGGGTTCGCCCGGCGCGGCCTCATGCCGGCCCGAGAACGGGGGCCAACCGGCGGGGCTTACCGGGCGACGGCCCGCGGGGGCGACGCCGTTCTTCCCCGCGCTCGGGAGGGTCTTCGCGGGGAACCGGGAGCCGCCCTCGCACCGGCGGCGGCTCGCTCGGTCCCGGGGGTCCCCGCTACTCGTCTCCGTCGTCGCGTTGGGTGCCAGGGTAGCCGCCGCCCCGCCGGTGAGCAAGGGCGGACCGGGGGCCGTCCGCGGGCGGCGGGGCGGCGGCGTCTGCCCCTCGCGCGGGAGGCGGTTCGTCGAACACCCCTAGGTGACGCCTAATCGGCGCCCTTCTCGGACGTCGGCTCCGCGCCGGCACGGGCCGCGGGCGACAGGAGCATCAGCGGCGTGGCCGCCGAGCGGAGCACCGTCTCGGTCACCGAGCCGAGCACCATGCGCCCGACACCGGACCGTCGGTGCGCGGCCATGGCGATCAGGTCGGCGCCGAACGCCTCGGCCGCGGCACCGATCTCCGCCGCCGCCGGTCCCCGGCGGACCTCGTGGTCCGCCCGGTAGCCCCGCGCGGTCAGCCGCTCGGCCAGGCCACGGAGGTAGGTCGTCGCCCAGCCCCCGGCGGCCTCCTGATAGCGGCCGGCCGACGCGCCGAGGTCGATCCTGACCGGCTCCACCACGTGGATCAGGCGCAGCGCGAGGTCGGGCGGGCCGAGAACGGCCAGCGCCGCCTCGAGCACCCTCTCGTCCTCCGGGGAGCCGGTCATGGGAACCACGACCCGATCGACGGCGACGTTGCCGCCCGGCCCGCTCGCCGCCGCGCCCGGATCGCCGTCCGGTCGCAGCACGACGACCGGGCACGGCGCGCCGTGGACGACGTGGAACGCGACGCTGCCGACGATGTGGCGGGCGAGACCGGCCCGACCGTGACTCGTCATCACGACGACCGGATCGTCGAGACCGGCCACCGCGCCGAGGATCTCGTCGGGCGCGACACCGAACCGCACGGTCAGCCTCGGCGCCGGCTCGCCGAGGCCCTTCGCCACGCCCTCGAGGTAGGCGGTCCGCTCGGTGACGAGGCGGTCGTCCTGCTCCTGGTCGACCGGCAGCCCGAGCATCCGGGTCAGCACCGTGTACTGCCGCGGGACGTCGACGACGGAGATGAGGGCCAGGTCCGCGCCCGACCGCTGGGCCAGCCCGCCCGCGAACGGCAGCGCCGCCTCCGAGAAGCCGTCGTCGAAGCGGCGGTCCTGGAGCGGGACGACGATCGTGGGCACGCGTGTCCTCCTCAGAGATCCCGAACGGTCGTCAGGCGTCGGACGGACAACGCCTGGGTGGGCCGGTGAGCGTCGTCGAGTTGCCGAGATCCCGCCCCCCCAGGGAATGGGCACGAACGGCCGTCAGGAGCCGTGCCCCGCGCTCGCCGCTGGCGCGATGCCCCCACCGGAGGTCGGTGCGGTTCCTGCCGCCGCCTCCTCCGCGATGAGTTCGCCGAGGAGGTCGATCGCCTGGCTCGACCGGTCGGGGATCGTCGTCGGCAGCACCAGGTGGTAGGTGCCGGCAGGCAGGACGCCGCAGCCGCCGTGGTGCCGGATCAGCATGGCCTGGGCCAGCATGTCCTCCCCGGCGTGCCCCGGCGGCAGTCGGGGCCACCAGGAGAACCCGCCGACGCCGATCAGCTTGGCACGGTCGTAGAGGACGTTCGCCCCGCCGATCCAGGCCACCTTGTAGCGGATGGGTTGCCCGTCGGCCGCGAACCGCGCTTCCAGGTGGAGGGGGGTGGCGGCGTTGTTGACCTTGTGGCGTCCCAGCGGGATCGCACCGGGCGCGAACGGCTCCGGGACGACCGGGCCGTCCCACGGCTCGAACGCCGCCTGCTCGTGCGGCCGGACGTCGCCGAGGAAACCGAGACCGGGAGCCGGGGCGCCGACGAACCCGCACCCCTCCTCGCGCAGGACCCCCAGCATCCGGCCGAGGGTCGGCGGGTCGAGCAGCACGTCGTCGTCCAGGTAGTGGACGTAGGGCGACCGGCTCTGCTCCAGCAGGAACTGGCGCTGCTCGGCCATGCCGCGCTGGGGCAGGTGGCGGTGCCAGCTGACCCGGTGGCCCCGGCGCTCGAGCGCCCAGCGCAGGGTCCGGAGCTCGATGCTCTCGAGGTACGACTCGGCCGGGTCGCCCGGTGTCTGGTCGGAGACCACCACGTCGAAGTCGTCGAACGTCTGCCCAAGCAGGCTGGTGAGGACGATCGCGAGACCGGTCTTGCGCCCGCAGGTCGGGATCAGGACGTCGACGGTGGCCATGCGCTCCCCATGCGACCGAACGGAGGCGAACGAGCTGTCCCTAAGTCCTCGGGCGGTCCGGTCGCGAACACCGTGCCGATGAGCCCATCGTCGCCAGCCCTCGCCGCCAGACCCGCGCGTGCCGCGCCCGGGTCGCGGCATCGGCGCCAGGTTCCCGAGACGGGATTCGGCCCATCGTAGCGCGCTCGCACCGGCGCCCGACATGACCATGCGTCGGCTCAGCCGCGGGCGACGGGCCGGAGTCGCGTCGACCTATCCCTGGGGCAAGAGCAGGCACGAGCAGTCCCGCCACCCGTAGGCGACCTCCTCGACGGGAAAACCGCCGATGCGCTCGGTCCTGCGTGCGACCTCGCGCCCGCCGAGCGCGGCGTAGAACCGCTCGGCCGGGTTGCCGGCCAGCACCCAGACCGCCAGGGACGACGCCCCCGTGGCGGTGATCCCGGCCGCCAGCGTGCCGACCAGACGGCGGCCGATCCCGCGTCCCTGCCAGACCGCGAGCACGTAGAGCGCCCACAGCTCGCGCTCGTACCCGGCGACGGGGGCGGCGGGAGGTCCGCCGGAAGCGAACCCGACCACCACGCCCTGGGCCTCGGCGACGAGCACCACCATCTCCGGGTCCGCGTCGCCCGAGAGCAGGCCGTCCCACCATTCCCGCCGGTGCTCCTCGTCCAGACCGTCGAGGAGCGAGCCCGGCAACACCCCCCGGTAGGTCGTGCGCCAGGTCGCGACGTGGACGCGGGCGATCCCTGACGCGTCTTCCGGCCTGGCGTCGCGGATCACGACCGCCGTCGAGCGTGCCATCGTGCGGCCTTTCCCCACTGCCATCGCATCCTCGCGGCGGCACTGGAACTCGTCGACGGGCGGACGCCCGGGGCGTCCGGAGGGACGGCCCTCGGCCAGGCCGGCTCTCGTGCCGGACGAGGACCCGGTGACGCCGCGCCCCACCATACCGCCCCGGCCGCCCACGCGCCGCCTGGGGATGCGGACGCCGTCGGACGCGGTGTGGCACGCTTCGCGACGCGGCACCGACAGTCGCGCCCAGCGCGCCGTCGAGGCGGCTCCGCTTCCGGCACGGGGCGGCAACCACGGCGCCCGGCCGACCGCCGACACCCGGCCCATCGCTCCACCCGAGGGACCTATGACCCCGCCCTCCGACCTCCATCGCCTGCCGCCTGGCCTGCCCGTCCCCGAGGATGACGGCGCGGCGCGGCACCTGCCCGGGATGCGCGTGCCGTCGGTCCCCCTGCCGGCGACCGATGGCACGGTGGTCGACCTCGCTGCCCTGCACGGTCGGACCGTCGTCTACGCCTACCCGCGGACAGGTGAGCCCGACCGGGCACCGCCGGACGGGTGGGACGCGATCCCCGGCGCCCGTGGCTGCACCCCGCAGTCGTGCGCCTTCCGCGACCACCACGCGGACCTCGCCGCCGCCGGGGCACGGGTGTTCGGGCTCAGCACTCAGACGACCGACTACCAGCGGGAGGCCGGCGATCGACTCCACCTGCCGTTCCCCCTGCTCAGCGACGCGGACCTCGTTCTGGTGCGGGCGATGGCGCTGCCGACCTTCGCCACGTCGGGGATGACGCTGACCCGGCGGCTCACGCTCGTGGTGCGAGACGGGGTGGTCGAGCACGTCTTCTATCCCGTCTTTCCGCCCGACCGCAACGCCGCCGACGTGCTCGCCTGGCTCCGCCACCACCCAGGCGGCTGAGTCGCGAACCCGTGCCCCCGGTTCGCCCGGTGACCAGGATCGGCAACGCCCGTGGAGGAGACCCCGTGTCCGGCATCGAACTGATCGTCCATCCGACCGACGCGATCCAGCACGAGATTCTCGCGCTCCCGGCCGGCGTGCGCCGGGCGGTCGTCCGGGAGCGCCTGGGTCCGCTCGTCGCCCCGATGCTCGGCGGGGCGTGGGGCCCGGACGGCAACGACCCGAGCGTCTGGCTCGAGCAGGCGGGGCTCTTCCCGATCGAGACCGCCGGCGACGCGGAGCGGGAAGCGCTCGACACCCTGCGGGGGATCGACGCCTGGGGGCGCTGCGCCGAGGCCCTCGACCGCTCGGTCGGCATCTTCGAGGCGGCCGGCTACGAGCCGCCGGTACGGCCGCGGGTCGACTTCGGGCTGCTGCTCGGGAACCGCAACGACGCCGACCTGGTCGAGCGCAACGGCGGATCGACCGGCTTCGGCGGGTTCCCGGGCCTGATCCTGGTCCTGATCTGGCCGACCGAGGACACCATCCGGCGGCTACCCGCCGTCGTCGCCCACGAGTTCCACCACCAGGCCCGGCTGGCCTACGAGCCGTGGTCGGGGGCGATCACGGTCGGCGCCTACCTGGCCCTCGAGGGGCTCGCCGAGTCGTTCGCCGGCGCCCTCTTCGGCCAGAACCGGATTGGCCCCTGGGTCACCCGGCACGACCCGGCGACCGTCGCCCGGGCCAGGGCGACCATCGCCCCGGCCCTCGGCGTGGCCGGGTTCGACCGCATCCGGGGGTACCTCTTCGGCGACGACCTGGCCGAGCGCTTCGGCTACGAGCCGGTCGGCTTGCCCCACGCGGCGGGCTACGCCGTCGGCTACGGCATGGTCCAGGCCTACCTGCGGGCGACGGGCACGTCCGTGGTGGAGGCGACGTTCGTCCCGTCGGAGGAGATCGTTGCCACGGCGGTGGAGGCCGGGTACTTTGCCTGACGCATCGCCCGGCCGGTTGTCCGCGCCGTGCGGGTGGCGCCCTGACGACCGACGCCATGCCCTCCCGGCGGGGTTTGCCCCCGGTCCGGGGAGCGGTGCGACGGCGGGGGACGACGGAGAGCGGGAGCGGCACGCGAGCAGCCGCACGCGAGCAGCCGCACGCGAGCAGCCGCACGCGACCAGCCGCACGCGATCGGAGCCACGGCGCGGGTCGAGGTCACCACGGGGCCGGAGGGAGGGACCGATGCGGGTCGACCAGCGGAGCATCGCCGCCGCCCACGGGGTCTACTACGCGCTGACGGGGGTCTGGTCCCTGGTCAGCATCCGCACCTTCGAGGCGGTGACGGGTCCCAAGGCCGAGCGGTGGCTCGTGAAGACGGTGGGTGTGCTGGTCCTGGTGATCGGCGGCGTACTCCTCCGCGCCGCCCGCCGTCCCCGGGTCTCCTCCGACATCGCGCTCCTCGCCGCCGGCAGCGCGGCCGGGTTGGCGGCGATCGACGTCGTCTACGTCGCGAAACGGCGGATCGCGCCCGTCTACCTGCTCGACGCCCTGGCCGAAGCGATCCTGGTCGCGGGCTGGGTGGCGGCCCGTCGCGGGGATAGAGGTCCCGGGCGAGCGGGCCGCTGACGGCGCGCGGAGGTTGACGGGCGGTCGCGCCTGGCGAGTCGCCCCCACCGACGCTGGAGGGTTGGCGGAGCGATCGGGGGACGCCGGGACGGCCAGTCCCGCCCGGGACGAGCCCCGGGCCGGGGGACGAAGCCAGTCAAGCCGGCCTGGGTCGGCCTGCGTGGATGCCTCGGTGACCATTCAGGGCCAGTGTTAGCCGGGCGCCGTGTGACGGCCAGGGCTACGCCCGGCTGGCTTGCAGCCGGCTTCGTGCCTGAGCCCGGGGCTTGCCCAAGGCAGAACCGGCCACCGCCGGCCCCCCGACGCAACCACCGACCCTCCGGTTCCCGTGTCCGCTGTCCTCACGTGACGTCGGCCCGGGATCGGCGTCGCGACACCGGAGGGGCCGACCCGGCCGAAAAACGGGGACGGGGGCGGCAATGCCGCCCCCGTCCCCTTCGCTGCCGCCCGTCGATGGGCCGCGACCGATCGCCGGGACGCCGGTCCAGATCGCCGCCCCGCGCCGGTTAGGCCCGCTCGGAGCCGACCTCGCGGAACTCGCCCTCGACGGTCGCCTCGTCCTCGGCGGCTGCCGGGCCGGTGCCGTTAGTCGCGCCGGCCGCGCCGTCCTCGCCGAAGCCGTCGGCGCCGTCCGGCCCGGTGGTGCCGGCCGCCTCGTACATCGCCGAGCCGACCTTGGTCAGGCTCTGGACCATCTCCTCGTAGGCCGGCCGCAGGCGGTCGATGTTCTCGCGGTCGTTCTCGAGGATGTCCTTGACCGCCTGGACCTTGGTGTCCAACTCGGCCTTCGACTCGCTCGGGATCTTGTCGCCGTAGTCCGCCAGCGTCTTCTCCGCCTGGAAGACCATGCTCTCGGCATCGTTGCGGACCTGGATCGCCTCGCGCTTCTGGCGGTCGGCCTCGGCGTTCGCCTCGGCCTCCTGGACCATCCGCTGGACCTCGGACTCGGAGAGCCCAGAGGACCCGGTGATCGTGATCTTCTGCTCCTTGCCGGTCGCCTGGTCCTTGGCGGTCACGTTGACGATGCCGTTGGCGTCGATATCGAAGGTGACCTCGATCTTCGGCATCCCCCGCGGCGCCGGGATGATGCCGTCGAGGATGAACCGGCCGAGGCTCTTGTTGTCGGCCGCCATCGGGCGCTCGCCCTGGAGCACGTTGACCTCGACCTGCGGCTGGTTGTCGGCCGCGGTGGTGAAGGTCTGGCTCTTCCGGGTCGGGATCGTGGTGTTGCGCTCGATCAGCGGGGTCGCGACGCCGCCGAGGGTCTCGATCGAGAGCGAGAGCGGGGTGACGTCGAGGAGCAGGATGTCCTTGACCTCGCCGCCGAGGACGCCGCCCTGGATCGCCGCGCCGATCGCGACCACCTCGTCGGGGTTGATCCCCTTGTTCGGCTCCTTGCCGAAGAACTGCTGGACCCTGCGCTGGACCGCCGGCATCCGGGTCTGGCCGCCGACGAGGAGCGCCTCGTCGACCTCGCCCTTGCTCAGCCCAGCGTCCTTGAGCGCGGCCTCCATCGGGGCGCCGGTCCGCTCGACCAGGCCGTTGACGAGTTGCTCGAGCTTGGAGCGGGTGAGGGAGATGTTGAGGTGCTTGGGCCCGCTCGCGTCGGCCGTGATGAACGGCAGGTTGACGTCGGTCTGCTGGGTGCTGGAGAGCTCGATCTTCGCCTTCTCGGCGGCCTCCTTCAGGCGCTGGAGGGCCATCCGGTCCTTGCGCAGGTCGATCCCCTCGGTCCGCTTGAACTCGTCGGCCAGGAAATCGATGATCACCTGGTCGAAGTCGTCGCCGCCGAGGTGGGTGTCGCCGTTGGTCGCCATGACCTGGAACACGCCCTCGGAGAGGTCGAGGATCGAGATGTCGTAGGTGCCGCCGCCGAGGTCGTAGACGGCGATCTTCTCGTCGCCCTTCTTGTCGAGCCCGTAGGCGAGCGCCGAGGCCGTCGGCTCGTTGATGATCCGCTGGACGTCGAGGCCGGCGATCCGGCCGGCGTCCTTGGTGGCGTCGCGCTGGGCGTTGTCGAAGTAGGCCGGCACGGTGACGACCGCCTTGTCGACGGTGTCGCCAAGGAAGGCCTCCGCGTCAGTCTTCAGCTTCTGCAGGATCATCGCGGAGACTTCCTGCGGGCTGTACCAGCGGTCGCCCATCTTGACCTGGACGTCGCCGTTGGGCGCCGCCTGGAGCTTGTAGGGGACCAGCCCCTTGTCGCGCTGCACGGCGGGGTCGTTGAACTTGCGGCCCATGAAGCGCTTGACCGAGAAGACGGTGTTCTCGGGGTTGGTGACAGCCTGCCGGCGCGCGAAGCGCCCGACGAGCCGCTCGCCGTTGGCGGTGACGGCAACCACCGACGGGGTCAGCCGCTCGCCCTCGGCGTTGGGGATCACGACCGGCTCACCACCTTCGATGGTGGCCATCACCGAGTTGGTGGTTCCGAGGTCGATCCCGATCGTTCGAGCCATGCTTCTGCCTCCTGAAAACGACACGCTTGACGACGGATTCATGTCCTGTGGGGTGCGGCGGCCGGGTCCGACCGGTCGCGCCCGGGGTTCGTCGCTAGGCGACCGGCGCGTCGCCGGTCTTGACCATCGCCGGCCGGAGCAGGTTCGGGCCGAGACGGTACCCGTCCTGGTAGACCTCGACCACCACGGTCCCCGAACTCCCCGGGTCGGTGGCGACCGCCTCGTGCAGCGCCGGGTCGAACGGCTGGCCGAGGGCCTCGACGCGGGTCACGCCCGCGCGCTCCAGCACCCCTTCCAGCTTCTTGCCGACCATCCGCGTCCCCGAGACCCAGCTCTGCTGGCCCTCGTCGGTCGGGGCGGCGGCGATGGCGCGGTTGAAGTCGTCCATCACCGGCAGCACCTGGAGCAACAGGTCGCGGTTCGCGAGCTGGCGGGCGGCGGCCCGCTCCTGCTCCACGCGCCGTCGGTAGTTGGCGAAGTCGGCCCGCTCCCGCTGCAGCTGCTCGAGGAACGAATCCCGCTCGGCGACCGCGGCGGCGAGGGCGTCCGCCGGGGCACCGTCGACCCCAATCGGGGTCACGCCGTCCCCGGTGGCGGCGCCGTTGGCGCCGGCCGCGTGGCCGTCAACGCCCGCTGTCGGGGTATCACCCTGGGTCTTGGTCTCGACATCGCTCACGTGTTGGCTCCCAAAGATCGTCACGCGGTCCCGGTCGGTCTGGCGGACATCGCCGGTCAGGCGCTGGAGAGGTCGGCAACCAGGTCGCTCATCAGCCGGGCCATGTAGCGGACCGACGAGATCGACCGGCCGTAGGCCATCCGGGTCGGACCGACCACCCCGAGGATGCCGGTCACGCTCCCGTCGACGCCGTAGGTGGAGAGCACCACGCCGAAGCGGCGGAGCGCGTCGGCCGGGTTTTCGTCGCCGATGAACACCTGGACATCGGGTCCGGCGCCGAGCTGCGGCAGCACCGCGCCCAGGAACGCCCCACCACGGAAGAGGTCGAGCAGACCCTGGGCGTCGGCGCCGGCGAACTCCGGCAGCCCGAGGATATTCTCCAGGCCGGAGTGCCGGACCTCCGTCTGCCCGACGGCGTCCAATCCGCGCAGCGTGCCCTCCAGTTGGCCGAGCACGAAGCGTGCCGGACCGTCCCCGCCGCGGGCCCGCGCGGCGATCTCGTCGGCGGTCAGCCCCCGCACCTCACTGACCAGGGCGTCGGCCAGCCGGCTGAGGCTCTCCTGGTCGGTGTCCTCCGGCCACCGCACCATCACCTGGCGGACCAGGCTCTCGTGGGTGACCAGGATCAGCAGCGCCAGCCGGGGCTGGAGCGCGATCAGCTCGAAGTGCCGGAGCCGCGGCACCGCCGGTCGGGGGGCGGTGACCACCGAGACGATGCCCGCGGTCTCGGCGAGCACCGACGCGGCGAGCTCGACCCACTGCTCGAGCTGGACCTCGACCTGCCGGAACTGGTGCCGGATCATGATCTGGTCGACCGACGGCAACTCCACGGCGCCCATCAGGTGATGGACGAAGTAGCGGTAGCCCTGGTCGGTCGGCACCCGGCCGCCGGAGGTGTGCGGCGACTGGAGGTAGCCGGCCTCCTCGAGGCCCGCCATCTCGTTGCGGATCGTCGCCGGCGAGACGCCGACGGCGTGCCGCTCGGTCAGCCCCTTGGAGCCGACCGGCCGCCCGGTCTGCACGTACTCCTGCACGATCAGGCGCAGGATCGCCCGCTGCCGCTCGGTGAGGGGCGGCAGCGGTGACCCGGCTGAGGACGTCGCCGCCCCGGCCGCGCCCGCCCCGGGATCGGGAGACCCCGGGGCGCCCTGGGACACCGCCTGCGGATCGATCACGGTCGGCATCACCTCCCGCTAGCACTCGTTCCCGCCGAGTGCTAACGCGCGCAGGGTAGCAAGGTTGCACGGTTCCTGTCAAGGTTCGGCGGCCTCTGGGACCCCGGTGGGACCCCGTTGGCTCTCCTTCGGCGCGCCTCCGGGCGGCGCCCGGTCGGCCGCGCGTCGCCCCGCACGCCACGCGGTCCCCGACGACCTCGCGCGCCTCCGCCGTTCGCTCCCCGCCGCGCCGCACGGTCGCGAACCGCCAGCGCGTGCCGGTCCTGTACACGGGGTCCTTACGACACCTCGTCGGTCCGACGGCGCACGTCGGCCAGTGCCGGTCGGCCGAAGGGGCGGGAACCCTTCTCCCGCCGACCGGCCCGCTCAGAGACCGATTGGGCACCGCCTCGCCGACAGGTCATGCTGAACGCGGGTGACCGCTCGACGAATCGGCGGCCCCGTCGTCGCGGCGGCCGCCCGGCGAAAGCCGTGAGGTCGCCGGCTCGGGCACGAGGCCGACCGGAGCCGGCCGCGGACCCGCCGGGGCGAGACCCGGCGATCACCCGGATCGCGGATCAGTAGGCGCGGGCAACGACGACCCGACGCCCGCTCGGCCGGCCGCAGACGACGCAGGCTCCGGCTTCCTCCGGCCTGTCGGCCGGGATGCACCGGATCGTCGCCTTGGTCTCGGCCTTCACCCGCGCCTCGCAGTCCCGGCCCCCGCACCAGTGCGCGAGCGACCAGCCGGCGTTCCCCGCGGCCCGGGCCGCGAGGTCGGCGTACGTGTCGACCGGCGCCGTACGGTCGGCGAGCGTTCGTCGCGCGGCGGTGAGGAGGTCACCCTGGACCGCCGCGAGCAACGCCTCAACCGCCGACGCGATGTCCGCCATCGCCACCGCCTGCCGGGCCCGGCCGTCGCGCCGAACGAGCACGGCCTGGTCGGCGGCGATGTCGCGCGGTCCTACCTCGAGCCGAAGCGGCACGCCTTTCAGCTCCCACTCGTTGAATCGGTACCCCGGGCTGCGATCCTCCCGCGCGTCGACCTTGAACCGGGCCACCGGCCCCAGCCGGGTCGCGATCCGGTCGACGGCCGCCTCGACGGCGGCCCGCTCGGCGTCGGTCCGCCAGATGGGGACGACCACCACCTGGACCGGCGCCACCAGGGGCGGCAGCTTGAGTCCCGCGTCGTCGCCGTGGACCAGCACCACCGCGCCGACCGCGCGCTGGCTGAGCCCCCACGAGGTGCTCGAGGCCACCCGGCGGGTCCCGTCGCGGTCGAGGAACGCGATCCCGAAGACGCGGCCGAAGTGGTCGCCGAGGTCGTGGGACGTCGCGGCCTGGAGCGCCCAGTTCTTGCCGCCCATCATCGCCTCGACGGTGTGGGTCCGCGCCGCGCCCGCGAACTTCTCGGACTCGGTCTTGACCCCGGCGACGACCGGGACCGCCAGGTCCTCCTCCAGGAAGCGCCGGTAGACCTCCTGCATCTGGCGCGCCCGGGCGTCGGCCTCCGCCGCCGTCGCGTGGCAGGTGTGCCCCTCCTGCCAGAGGAACTCGAGCGAGCGGAGGAAGGTCCGTGGGCGCTCTTCCCAGCGCACCGCGTTGCCCCACTGGTTGACCAGGATCGGCAGGTCCCGGTAGCTCTGGACCCACCGCGCGAAGGTCGGGCAGACGATCGCCTCCGAGGTCGGCCGGACCGCGAGCGGCTCGTCGAGCTCGCGGTCGCCGCCGCGGGTGACCCAGGCGACCTCCGGCGCGAACCCTTCGATATGCCGTGCTTCCCGCTCTAGCAGCGAGCGCGGGATCAGGAGCGGGAAGGAGGCGTTCTCGACCCCCGTCGCCTTGATCCGCGCGTCGAGGCGGCCGACCATCTGCTCCCAGAGCCCGAACCCGTACGGCGGGATCACCTTGCAGCCGCGGACCGGAGCGTCGTCGGCGAGCCCCGCCCGCCGGACGACATCCACGTACCACCGGTCGACATCGTCCTCGCGATCGACCAGGTCTTCGACAAACCGTGCCTGAGCCATGCCTCACTCCAAGGAGTGCCACGACGAGCGGCGCCGCGGCTCGGCGGGCAGCGCATGGCGCCCGCCGGCCGACGGTGCGCGCTCGCCCGTGGCCGTGGGATGTCGGCTGCGACGCAGGGGGCGGCTGGCTGGCGCTACCCCCTGCCGGTAGGCACGGGGAGGCCGCCCGCACCCGGCCCGCCGACGGGTTCGGCCGGCGCTCGGGTGGGGAGAGGGGTGTTGGCGGCGAGGGCGGCGAACGGCATGGTCCTGCCCGGTCGACGAGCCGCGATCGGTCGTGCCGAAGCGAGGGGCACGACCACGCGAACAAGCATAGCCGACACTCGGGTCCTACCGGCACGCCGGCAGCCAGCCGGTCGCGGCGGGCTCGCCGGCCGACCGGCTCGCGGCGGATCCGGGTGATCGCTGGAGGGATCGGGGCGAGGGACGGCCGGGCTCACCCGGGGCAAGCCCCGAGGTCAGAGGCGCAGGGACCGAGCCGGCTCAACCCGGCTGCGATTCCGCCGGGCGAGGCGCCGGTGACCGCCCGGAAGCCCTTTGAGACCCGCGTCGTTCGCCGCGGGTATGGACCGGCGCCACGTCGATCCGCCACCCGCCTCGGGCGACCCTCCCCAGCAACAATGCGTCGACGCCCACCCGGTTCACCGGCCCGACGTTGTAGCCGGGTACCTGGCGCGGCTCCGCCGGTGCGCGACGTGGGCGGCTTGAGACGGCCGCGTCCCCGAGGTTCGGGCCGGACCGGGGCGGGTCCGCTGGTCGCGGGGGTGAGGCCGGCGCCGGGTCAGGCCAGCGAGGGCTACCGCGTCGCCCAGAGCAAGGCGCGGCGGACCATCTCGCGGGCCTCGGGGACCTCGAAGTCGACGTCCTGGTGGCCGAGCGAGCAGTAGGCGACCCTGCCGGCCCCCCACCGCCGCGTCCACGCGACCGGCATCACGGTCCCCGCGACCCACGGCACGTCGCCGTGCTCCCCCGAGAAGGTGGTCGTCGCCAGCACCTCGTTGGCCGGGTCGACGTGGAGGTAGTACTGCTCGGAGTGCATCGCGAAGTCGCTGAGGCCGTCGGTGATCGGATGGTCACGGCGGGTGATCTGGACGGTGTAGTCGATGATGTTGCCCGGGTGGGCCACCCACTGGCCGCCGACCATGAACTGGTAGTCGGTGCTGTCGCGGAAGCTGTCGGCCATCCCGCCGTGCCAGCCCCCGAGGCCGACGCCGCCCTGGACCGCGTCGGAGAGCCCGCGCAGCTGGTCCGCCGTGATCTTGTCCATCGTCCAGACCGGCACGATCAGGTCGAGCGCGGCCAGCTTCTCGGCGTCGAGGTAGACGTCGAGGGTGCGGGCGATCTCGGTCGCGTAGCCTTCGGCGTCTAGCAGCGCCGCGAAGCGGGCCGCGGTCTTGGCGGGCTCGTGCCCCTCCCACCCGCCGGCCACGAACAGCGCCCGCTTCCCACCCGGTGCGTCGGTCACGCCGTTCCCCTTCCCTACCGGCCCTACCCAACGGCCGCCATCGGCCGCCGACCACGTCTTTCCGCTGCCACGTGAGCCCGTCGCCCGCGACTGGACGCCTACCCGACGTCGGGCGGAGGCGCCGGCGTGAGCGCCCCGAGCGCGAGCACGAAGTCCCGGCGCCAGGGTGCCACGGGCGGCGCCGGGCCGGCGGCCGGCCAATCCCGCCAGAAGGTGGTGTTGGTGGCCAGCCGCAGCGGGCGCCGGATCAGCGGCACCTCCGGCAGCCCGTCGAGCCAGATCGCCAGCGCCTCGCGGAACGCGACGAGGTAGGCCGGGTCGTCGAGGGCCAGGTTCTCCAGGCGGTCGACCGCGACGTCGAACGCCGGGTCACCCCACCGCGTGGGCTCCGCCGCCGGCTCGTCTGCTCCGGCGGCGTAGCGCACGTGGAAGCGGCGTAGGGTCCCGGTCGGGTCGAACGCGCTGGCGTGGCGGGGCGGCGATCCGCCCCCCGCGAGCCAGGCCGAGGCGGTCCCGTAGGCCAACCGGCCGGCGAAGTCCGGCGCCACCTCGACCGGCGCCGCCATCCCCGCCGCGCGCAGCTGCCCGGCCACGGCCGTGGCGAGCTCCTCCAGCGGCATCGGGGCGATCAGCGGCACCGTCAGGCGCCGCCCCCGCGCCCAGAACCCGGTGTCGTCCCGGGTGTACCCGGCCTCCTGGAGAAGAGCGGCGGCCGCCGCCGGGTCGAACCGACCCGGCGGGGCGCCGGCCAGGACATCCGCCGCCCCGCCGAGGATCGCGGCGACCGGTGGGGTGTCGGGGAACGGGGTCTCGGCCGATGAGCCGTCGCCGCGCTCCACGGCCGCGATCAGGGCCGCCCGGTCGATGGAGAGGCCCACCGCTCGCCGGACGAGCCGGTCGTCGAACGGCGGCGTGGAACAGTTGAAGCCGAGGACGATCGGCCACGGGTCTGCCACGCCGTAGGGCGGCGTGCGCCCGGTCGGGGTGGATGCCGCCGGGTGCTCGTTGAGCAGCGCCTCGATGGTGGCGCTCGGAATCGGCGCCGTGACGTCGGCCGCGTCGACCGCGATCGACTGCGCCAGCCGGGTCGGCTCGAGCGCCGCCCAGAACACGAGGCGGCGGGGGGCCGGGAGCGCCGCCAGCCCGGCAGCCGCCGCCCACCAGTCATCGCGGCGGTCCCACAACCGCGCGCCGCTGTCGGAGCGGACCAGCCGGTAGGGGCCCGTCACCACGGGCCAGCCCCGCTCCAGGTCCAGGTTGCGGAACGTGACCGGATCGACGCCCTCCCAGACGCGGGCCGGCACGATCGGTACGCCGCCGTCGGGGTGGGCGCAGAGGAGATCGGTGAGGAACCGGCGGTTGGGCTCGACGAGGCGCAGCCGAAGGGTCCGCGCGTCGACCGCGACGGCATCGTCGAGCCAGCGGCCGAGGTCGGCGGCGAACGCGACGGCGGCCGGGGCGTCCCGGAGCATCGTCAGGGTGAAGGCGGGGTCGGCCGCCGTGAACGGTCGGCCGTCGCTCCAGCGCACGTCCTCGCGGAGGGCGAAGGTCAGCTCCAGGCCGTCGTCGCTGACCTGCCACCGCTCGGCGAGCCAGGGCTGGGGCTCGCCGGTGGTCGGGTCGGCGACGAGGAGCGACTCAAAGGCGAGGTGGGGTCCGCTGCGGGAGACGGAACCGTCGACGCGAAAGACGTTGGCGTGGTCGCCGTCGGGGAGGGCGTACAGCGCCGCACCGCCGCTCCCCGCGACGACCAGCGTCTCCGCCCGCGGGATGTCGGCGAGCGGCGGGGGACCGTCCTCCTGCGCGGCGCGGGCGGGACGCACCCTCACCGCCCCGAACGCCGCCCCGGCGCCCGCGGCGAGGGCGAGGAACCGGCGCCGTGCCAGCCGTTCTTCGCCGCGCCGGTCGCTCCTCAGCATCGCGGCCCCTGCACCCCACCGTCGCGGCGCTCCGGCGTGACGCCCCTGCCCGCACCTCATCCCCGGCGCGCCGCCGGCACTGCGCTGGGAGGATAGCAGAGCCCGCGCCGGCTTCTTGACGGGGGACACCGCCCCGCTAATCCGCGACACCGCCGGTCCCCTGTGCTAGCCTGCGGCCCCGTGTTGACCACCCCGCGTCGTCCGGAGGAGACCTCTCACCGTGGACCGGACCGCCCACAGCCCGACCGCCGACCGTCCGCTCCCGGAGCCCGTCGTCACCCCGGCCTGGGAGCCGTCCGGCGGGCTGCCGCCGCTCCGCATCACCGACGTCCGGGCGATCATCACCGCGCCGGACGGCATCCGGCTCGTGATCGTGAAGGTCGAAACCAGCGAGCCCGGGCTCTACGGCGTCGGCTGCGCGACGTTCACGCAGCGTCCCCTGACGGTCGTCACCGCGGTCGAGGAGTACCTCAAGCCGTTCCTGGTCGGCCGCGACCCCGACGACATCGAGGACATCTGGCAGACCTCGTTCGTCAGCTCCTACTGGCGGTCGGGGCCGGTCCTCAACAACGCGATGTCCGGCGTCGACATGGCCCTCTGGGACATCAAGGGCAAGCGGGCGAACATGCCCGTCCACCAGCTGCTCGGCGGCAAGGTGCGGCGCGCGGTCCCGCTCTACGCCCACGCGTCCGGACGCGACCCGCAGGAGGTCGAGGAGCAGGCGCGTGCCCTGATGGAGCGGGGCTTCCGCTACCTCCGCGCCCAGGTCGCCGTGCCCGGCTACAGCACCTACGGCGCGAGCGGGGCCACCGTTGCCCCGACCGGCGCCGACCCCAGCGCGACGGGCCCGACCGGCTCCACCCCGAAGCGCACCAGCCACCTCGACCCGAACCAGATGCCGTGGGAGCCGTCCGCCTACTGCCGCGTCGTGCCCCGCCTCTTCGACCATCTCCGCAGCCACCTCGGCGACGAGGTCGAGCTGCTCCACGACATCCACGAGCGCGTCCCACCGATCCAGGCGATCGGCCTCGCCCGGGAGCTCGAGCGCTTCAAGCTCTTCTTCCTCGAGGACCCCTTCGCCCCCGAGGACAACGACTACTTCCCCCTCCTCCGCCAGCAGACCTCGATCCCGATCGCGATGGGCGAACTCTATGTCAACCAGGCCGAGTACCTGCCGCTGATCCAGGGACGCCTGATCGACTTCATCCGGGTCCACATCTCCGACATCGGGGGCCTCACCCCGGCCCGCAAGCTCGCCGCGCTCTGCGAGTACTTCGGCGTCCGCACCGCCTGGCACGGCCCTGGCGACGCCTCGCCCGTCGCCCATGCCGCCAACCTCCAGCTCGACCTGGTCGCCCCGAACTTCGGCATCCAGGAGTCCTACCTCTTCCCCG
>CADCWG010000147.1 GCA_902806335.1 uncultured Thermomicrobiales bacterium
TGGAGCACGACGCCCGCGGCGCGGGCGCGCTGTCCGAGGTCGTCGCACTCCTCGACGGTCACGGCGAGCGGCTTCTCGACGAGGACGTGCTTGCCGGCGGCGATCGCCTCCCGCGCCGCCGCGGCGTGGAACTGGTCGGCGACGGCGACGATGACCGCGTCGACCTCGGGGTCGGCGAGCATCGCGGCGTAGTCGCGGTAGGCGCGGCGGGGCTGGTGGGTGGTCGCCATCCGCGCCAGGAGGTCCTCGGCCAGGTCGCAGATCGCCCAGAGCTCGGCGTTGCGCGCCTTGCGGCAGGCGTCGAAGTGGGCGGCCTGGGCGATCTGCCCGCAGCCGAGGACGCCCACCCGCAGGTTCCGCCCCTCCGCTCCCATGCCGCTGCCTCCCCGACCGTCCTTGTGCCGCCCGGAGCGTGTGCCGAAACCGATTGGGGCGCAAGGGCCGGCGCGCCTGATTCAGCATATGCCCGGCGGAACTGCGGTCGGTACCGGCGGTACCGATCGGGACGTGGTCGATGTCCACGGGGCCGAGCCTGACGCTGACGCCGGGCACGCTCGGGGCGTCGGGTTGACCGGTCGGTCTTCGCCGGGTGGGCAGGGCCGACGCGTGTCCGTGGGAGGGACCCCCGGACGGTCCGTTCGCGTCGACCTCGTAGATGGTCTCCATGCCGTCTTCGTCGTCCCACTGCTCGCCGACTTCGACGAAGCCGTACTGTGCGACGAGGTTGCGCGAGGCGACGTTGTCGGGGCCGATCGTGGCGCGGACCACGCGCACATCGGGCTCCCGCGCGGCCCGCGTCAGTAGCGCCTCGAGCGCCGAGCGGGCGTAGCCCTGACGGCGATACGCGGGCTCGACTTCGTAGCCCACCTCGACCATGCCGCGGGCGTCGGGGCGATCGTGGTAGCCGGCGCGCCCGACGGCGACCTGCCGCTCGGTGTCCCAGATCGCGCCGGTGACCCAGGCCGCGACGGCCGGGTCGGCCGCGACCTGTCTGGAGCGCCTTCGCCACAGCCCCCGCACGCCGGGGCCGACGAAGTAGGGCGTGAGTGGGATGGCGGAGGCCCGGTTCGCCGCGGCCAGATCCCCGTCCGCGAGCGCTCGGAGCGCGGCGGCACTCAGTTGCACGATTCGGACGCGCTTCGCCCCCGGCCGTGGCGGCGCCGTGCCGGGTTGGTCGACCATCTACCCATCCTCGCAGAGCAGCGGACGACGCGGCAAGCGGGTCTGCGCTTGACGGCCCAGTCGCGTGGCGAGCCAGGCGGCAGGCCGGCAGTCCCCCGGCGGGATCCGGCATCTGGAGGTGCGACATCCGGTTCGCCAGCCGACCGCCGATGCGACGAGCGTCGCGTCGGCGTCACGGCCGAGCATCTATCCCGTCACCGGTCCAACCGGGTCATGGCGGGACGGCCGCTGGGCAGGGTGCACTGGCGTAACCCGCGGACCACGGCGATGCGTGCGGCCCCGGGCGGAGGAGCATGGCCGGGGTCGTGGCCAACGGCCGTCCTCGGTCGTCGTCGAACCAGAGGCGAGGCGATCAGGAGGGCTGAGGGTACGCCGCTCTCGGACCTCACCTCGAAGGAGGGCAGTCGGGAGGGATCGGGGGCGCGGGGATGGCCGGGCTCGCCCTGGGCAAGCCCCGGGCTCAACCATAAAGCTGGCTCAAGCCGGCTGGGGGCGGCGGGGCGGGGCGGGCGCGGAGCCCACGGTGGCAGCCCGGAGTCCGTAGCACCCGGTCCCGATGAGGAGGGACGCCGGGGCGTGGGCCAGGCTTCGGGCACTGCGGCGTTGGTGGCACCGAGCGCTCCTGGCGGGAGGAGCCGCCGCCATCGTCCCGGTCAGGAGCCGAATGCGGGCACCGCGGGCCAGACGGTCAGATCGCGAGCAGGCCGCGGCGGGTGGCCAGGGTGACGGCCTCGGTGCGGCTGCCCGCGCCGAGCTTGGCGAGCAGCGAGCCGACGTGGAACTTGGCGGTGTGCTCGCTGATGCCCAGCTCGCGGGCGATCGCCTTATTCGGCAGGCCGTCGGCGACGAGGCGGAGAACCTCCCGCTCGCGGGGCGTCAGCGCCTCGCCCGACCCGATCTCTGGGTGAGGGGCGGCGGGGCGGGCGAAGGCGGCGACGCCCAGCGCCGGATCGACCACGGTCAGGCCGACCGCGACGCCGTGGACGGCGGCGACGAGCGTCGGCCCGTCGGCGTCGGGGCCGAGGTAGGCGACGGGGCCGGCGGCCAGCCCCGGCCCATCCGTCAGCGGGTCGGCGCCGAGCAGCACGAGCGGGACGCCCGGGTAGGCCTCGGCGACGTCGTCGGCCCGGCGCCCGCCGAGGGCGGCGACGTCGGCGAGGACGACGTCCGGTTCGTCGCCGGCCACCGTGCGGGGCTCGAGGGGCGGCGGGGTGGTGCGGGCCGCGCGGGCGGTCGGCGCGGGCTCGACGGGACGCAGGGCGGGGTCCTGGGCGATCAGCGCGGTCAGCCCCGTCCGCACGGCCGGGTAGGCGGCGAGGATCAGGACGCGGATCGGCCCCTCGGTGCCCGGGTGCGGCGCGATGGCGCCGGCGCCGGGGACCGGGAGGGGCGTGATCGGGGCGGGGCGTCGGGTGGGATCGGCCAATGGTTAGTGCTCTCTCCGGGGTCCGGCGGGTGGTGGATGGGCCGAACCGCCGCGGCGGCTCGCCGGGGGGTGAATCGGCGCGGCGAGCCTCACTCCCCGACGCCGCGGCGACCCGCCGCACCCCGCGCCCCTCCAGTCGGCCTGCTCGGTGGACGGGGCCGTTCGCGCGGTCGCCCTCCTGCTCGCTTCTCCCTCCCGCGGCGGCGCCCGTTCCCCTCGGGAGCGGGCGCCGCGCCCGCGGTCGGGTTGTCGTGGCTCAGGATCATCCCCGATCGCGCCCCTCCCCCAATCTCGGGGGAGGGGGCAGGGCCGGGGGGCGGACGTGCCCTCCGCTACGCCCGCTCGGTCGGGACGACGGTGAAGAGTCGCGGGTCGCCGCCGCGCAGAACGTCGACCTGGACGGCCTGGCCCGGGACGAGCCGCAGCAGGGCCGCCGGCAGCGACTCCTGGTCGACCAGGGCCGCGCCGTCGAGACCGATGACGACGTCGCCGATGATCAGGCCGGCCCGGTCGGCCGGGGTGCCCTCGACGACCTCGGTCAGCAGGAAGCCGACCGCCTCGCTCGGCCGGCGGAGCGGGACCAGCACGCCGTTGACGCCGAGGTAGGCCGCGGCGGCGCCCCGTCGGCCGGCGACGAAGCGCTCGACCGCCTGGCTGGGGATCGCAAGCGAGAGCTCGCCATTGACCATCGTGTTGATGCCGATCACCCGCCCACGGGCGTCGAGCAGCGGGCCGCCCGAGTTGCCCGGGAGCAGGGTGACGTCGGCCTGGATGAAGTCGCCCACCCGCGGGCCGCGCTCGGTCGCCGCCTGCCCGGCGGCGACGATCACGCCGGCGGTGAAGGCCTCCCGGAAGCCGAGCGGGTGGCCGATCGCGATCGCGAGCTGGCCGGGGCGCACGGTGCTGGAGTCTCCCACCTCGACCGCCGGCAGGTCCTCGGCGTCGACCTTGAGCAGCGCCAGGTCGCGGTCGGGATGGCGGGCGACGAGCTGGGCGGGGAGGGCACGGTCGTCGGAGAAGCGGACCTCCGCCCGCTCGCCGCGGACGACGTGGCTGTTGGTGACGATCAGGCCGTCGGAGCGCCAGACGACGCCGGAGCCGTTGCCGCCGGGGCCGAAGACGACCGGCACCGACGCGCGGACCCGCTCGGCGATGGCGGCGGCCGCCGCGGCGATGACCCCGGCCCCGGCGGTCTGGGCGGTGGGGACCGCCGTCGGCGGCGGGGCGGCGAAGGTAATGGCCATGGTGGTGGGTGGTGTCCTCTCTGCGGTGGATCGGATGGCGTGCTCTGCTGGCGGACCTGTTCGCTGGCGTCGCGTCCGGCCGGCCGACGAGGGGTGACGGATCGACCGCTCGCGGGTCGGACCGGCGGGCTCCCGACAGGGTCGGGAGCCCGCCGTGTCTGCCCGCTCGGGCAGGTGCCCCCGCCGGAACGGTCCTCAGGCAGGGTAGGTGTCACCTTGCCGTGCGACCGGTGGGCGGGCCGGCGCACCGACCCGCCGGCTGCGCGCGGGCGGGGCGCTAGCTTCGCTCGCCGACGGTGACGGCGACGTCGTGGAGCTGGCCGCCGCGGACGACCTTGACCGGGATCGGGCGGCCGACCCAATCGCCGGTGAGCTGCTCCTGCAGCTCCTCGACCTCGGCGACCGGCTCGTCGTTCAGCGCGACCACGATGTCGCCGATCAGCAGCCCGTCGCGCTCGGCCGGGCCGTCGGGCTCGACGGCGACGAGGAGCAAGCCGGTCTCGCGGTTGAGGCCGAGCCCGTCCCGCAGCGCGGCCGGCAGGCGGACGGCCTGGGCGCCGATGCCGAGGAAGCCGCGGCGGACCTTGCCGTGGGCGGCGAGGGCGGCGACGACCGTGTCGATCGCGGAAGCCGGGATCGTCATCCCGCCGCCGCGGCCGAGGGTGCTGCTGTTGATGCCGATCACGGCGCCGCTGGCGTCGACCAGCGGCCCGCCGGAGAAGCCGGGCAGCATCGCCACGTCGGCGCGGACGAAGCCGGCCACGTTCGCGCCCTGGCTGGTCCGCCAGGCGCCGCCGACGACGCTGACGGTGCCGAAGGAAGCCATCGCGCCGCTCGCGCCCGGCCGGCCGACGGCGAGGACGAGGTGGCCGATCCGGGCCGGGTTGGTCGCCCGCGGCGCCGGCTCGAGTCCGGGCGCGTCGACCTTGAGCAGCGCGATGTCGCTGCCCGCGTCGCGCCCGACCAGGGCCGCCGGGAGCTCGCGGCCGTCGGGCAGGCCGACGGTGATCTCCTCGTCGCGCTCGACGACGTGGTTGGCGGTGACGATGTGGCCGGCCGCGTCCCAGAGGATGCCGCTGGCTGGCATCCGACGCCGGGCGTTGACGGTGACCACCCCGGCGCCGGCGCGCTCGACCGCGTTCGCCAGGTCGTCGGAGAGCTGGGCGAGGATGGAGGTGCCGGCCGTGTCGCCGGTCGCGTTTCCCGTCGTTGTCACGTCGTCGCCCTCCGTGCCCGGGTCGCCGCCCGGCGGCGTCGGGAGACCTTGCGCACCGGCCGGCCCGACGCCGAGCAGGGCGCTGATCGCCGTCGCGGAGAGGCCGAGCGCACCGGCCCGCTGGACGAACGTCCGGCGGTCGACGCCGTTGCGGCGGTACTCCTCGACGAGGTCGTTGATCGGGGCGGTCTCGCCCCCGCGTGCCTGGTCCGCCATGATGCTTCCCGCTCCCGCCGCCGTCCAGCGGCCGCCGTGACTCAGTCCCAGTTCCGCCGGGGCGGCGCCCCGGGCCGGCGTCGCCCGAGGGGCCGCCGACGATGGGATCAGGGTAGGGTCGGCCCGGGAGCGGCACCATCCGCCGGGCGGGGAGTCGCCGCCCTAGCCGTCTGGCCAGGGGCCCGTGATGGGGCCGCGCCCATCGCGACGACCGTGTCCATCCCCCAACCGTCTGCGCGCGAGGGCCGGGGGCGCATCGCGTGGGATGCGGCGGGTCCCGGGTTCCGGGCGGGGGGTCGGGACGTGCGGATAGGTGCCGGCGAAGCGGCGGAGTG
>CADCWG010000148.1 GCA_902806335.1 uncultured Thermomicrobiales bacterium
TGCCGGTGCGGGGCGAGGAGGTCGAGCTGACGAGGACCGCCCGCGTCGCCGAGGAGGTGGAGGTCTCCAAGGAGGCGGTGCAGCGGACCGAGCGGGTGGCCGGGACGGTGCGGCGGGAGGAGGTCCGGGTGCAGGAGGTCGAGGGGGCGGCCGCGCCGGCCCCCGCCCGGAAGACATCCCGTCGGGTGAGCGTCCACCCGCGAGCGACATCGTTGCCGCAGTTGCCCATGCCATTCTCCTTTGACTGAAACGGGCCGTCACCGGGGATCGTAGCCCAAGTCGCCGTTCTGTCAATCACGACGCGACGATCTGACGGGTGGCAGCCACGATCTGCGGTACTGCACCCCGGCGGGGTCAATGCTCTGGTGGGACAGTTCTGCAGAACCCTCCGTCTGCCACCTGCTCAGGAACTGCGTATTCCAGAGGGAATCGCCAGAGGGGCGCGGGTGTGGGTCCCGGCCGCCCCCGAGCCGGAACTCGACGACGTGCTCGTCGGCCGAGCGCCTGAGGCGCGGGCGGCCCACCGTCGGACCGCCGAGCTGGGCAACGTTTTTTCGACCAGCGCACCCAATATCTCCCCTGCTTCAGCGCGCGAGCACCGCGTCCGCCGTCTGCATCTTCAGACCGACCACGACGCAGGCTTGGGGTCACCGCTACTAAGACGCGAGGAGCCCAAGTACGCTCAGCGCTCGGTCATCGTCGATGGGGTTAGAGGGAGGGGTCGGCGAAGACTGCGCCGGGTCAACCGAACCAACGGGTGCACCCATAATCCCGGTCGGTCGAGGTCGCCGACGGCCGTGTCTTGCCTGTGTGCCCGGAGTCGGACTTGGCTCCCTACTTCCAGGCACGGGCGGTCGAGGATCTGGTGCCTTTGGCAGGCCCCGCGTGACCAGGATTCATGGCGTCGCCAGCCGAGGTTTTGACTAGATGGAATAGACGGGGGTCCGTCGCGCGTTAGCCGGGACCTGCCGGGGGTGCTCTTCGTTGAGGTACCCGCAACTGCCCGGTGCCGCTACGCCGAGCCCCGGGCGGGGAAGCTGGACGCCGCCGCCCTCGGCCGCCTCGTGGCGCTCGCCGGGCAGGGCCGGTCCCTGCGCGAGGTCGGGGCCGAGGTCGGGCTCTCGGCGGAGGGGGTGCGGCGGCGACTCCGCGGATTGGAGGGACGGTAGCGCGCGCGCCGCCCGGGCCGAACAGGATGTCTCGGATCCGCCGGTGGAAGGGCGTGGTCGGGATTGGGTTCGGCCCAACGCACCATATCCCTCCGCCGCAACGCGACGGCCTCTCCCTCGTGCATAGCGACGGCTCTAAGGTGCTTCCAGGCGAGCACGCCTATCCGGCGGCAATCTCCTGCCCCGTTGCGGGGTCGTACCACCGCAGCTTGTCCGGCTCCGGGCGCAGCCAGAGCGGCGTGTCCGGTTGGGCGGGGAAATCGGTGCGGGCCTGGATCTTGAGGCGCTGGTCGCCGACGATCGCCGTCACCAGTAAGTGGGATCCCAATGGCTCGACCACCTCGGTTCGGGCGGCGATCGCGCCGGGCGTGGGGGTCGCCTCAGCCACGACGTTCTCCGCGCGGATCCCGACGAGCACCTCGCCGTCAGTCCGCGCGGGGAGCGCGGGGATCGTCAACGCCTCGGCGCCGAGGTGGACGCGGGCGTAACCGTTCTCGCGCTCCGTCCGGCCGCGCAAGAAGTTCATCGGCGGGCTGCCGATGAAGCTGCCCACGAACTGGGTCGCCGGCCGGTCGTAGACCGCCATCGGCGTGCCGACCTGGACGACCTTTCCCTCCCGCATCACCGCGACCCGGTCGCCGAGGCTCATCGCCTCGACCTGGTCGTGGGTGACGTAGATGGTGGTCGTCTTCAGCTCTGCAACCAGGCGCTTCAGCTCGGCGCGGAAGGTGAGCCGCAGCAGCGCGTCGAGGTTGGAGAGCGGCTCGTCCATCAGCAAGACCGCCGGGTTCATCACGATCGCACGCGCCACCGCGACCCGCTGCCGTTGCCCGCCGGAGAGCTGGGCCGAGTAGCGCCCGAGGTAGGGCGTGAGCTGCACCAGGTCTGCCGCCCCCTCGACCCGACGCGTCACCTCGGCTTTCGGCGTCCGCTGCATCCGCAAGCCGAAGGCAATGTTCTCGAACACCGTCAGGTGCGGAAAGACGGCGTAGCTCTGGAAGACCATCGCGATCCGCCGCTTCCGCGGCGGCAAATCCGTCACGTCGCGGCCGCCGATCAGGACGCGGCCGTGCTCGGGGTATTCCAACCCGGCGATCATCCGCATCAGCGTCGTCTTGCCGCAGCCGCTCGGTCCCAGGAGCACCATGAACTCCTGGTCGGCGACGGTCAGGTCAACATCGTCGACGGCGCGAACCTTCTTGTCGAAGACCTTGGTGATGCCCTCGAGGCGAATCTCGGCCACCGGCTTCTCCCCTTACCGCGAGACTCGGCCCCACAGGCCGAGCAGGTAACGCCGGATCACGAAGATGAAGAGCAGCGAAGGGGCCATCATGAACCAGGCCGCGGCGAACCGGAAGGGGATCGGCGAGTCGTTCAGTTGCGACAGCACCAGCGCCGGCAAGGTCCGCTCGCGGAGGGTCAGGATCACCGCCGCGAAGACCTCGTTCCACGACAGGACGAAGGTGAAGATCGATGCCGCCGCCAGCCCGGGCAGCGCCAGCGGCAGCACCACCCGGAGGAACGCGGTGGCGGGGGTACAGCCCAGCGTCAGCGCGGCCTCCTCGAGATCCTTCGGCACGCCGACGAAGATGCTGCTCGTGATCAGGATCGTGAACGGCAGCGCCAGCGCGGTGTGCATCAGCGCCACGCTCCAGACCGTGTCGTAAATCCCCCAGTCGATGAAGGTCACGGCGAGCGGGATCGAGAGGATCACGATCGGGAAGGCCCGGGTGGAGAGGACGGTCAGGCGAAACGCGTTGCGGCCCCGGAACGCGAACCGGGCGATCGCGTAGCCGGCCGGCGCGCCGATGATCGTCGAGGCCACGAGCGTCACCACCGCCACCAGCACGCTCCGCCACAGCGACGGGAGGACCCCGGTCGCGTTGGCGAAGAACGAGATCGTGTCGGTCGAGAACTGGCTCGGGATGACCTCCTTCGGGTACCCGTAGACCACCGGCCGCGGGCTGAAGGCGGTGATCGTGATCAGGTAGATCGGCGCCAGGACCCACAGCGCCAGCCCGGTCGCGGCGACGTAGAGCAGTCCGCGGCTGAACAGCCGCCGCCGGACCCGGGCCCGGCGGTGACCGCCGATCGATCTCGTCTCGACCCCGGGACTGGCCGGGAGGTCGCGAGCGACGCTCGTCATCCCATCTGCTCCTCACGGGTCGGCAGCAGCACGAGGAAGAGGACGGTGCACGCCACCGAGAGCAGCAGGATCAGCGCGGCGTAGGCGGCGGCGACGTGGGAGTCCCGGATGGTGTAGTACCACCGGTAGGCCTCCGCCGAGAGCACCGTCGTCCCGCTGCCCGCGAGCGCGATGACCACCGCGAACGCCTGAAAAGCGAGGATCGTCCGCAGGATCAGGGCGACCTGGACGCTCGGCCGCAGCATCGGCAGGATCACGCGGCGGACCTTCTGCCAGGTGGTCGCGCCGAAGACATCGGCCGCCTCGAAGAAGTCGCGCGGGATCCCCTGCAGCCCCGCGACGAGGATGATCATGATGATCGAGGTCGCCCGCCACGCCTCGGCGAGAACGATCGCGAAGATGAGCCAGCCCCGCTCCTGATAGTTCAGGAAGATGAAGGGGCGGTCGAGGATGCCGATCCCCTCGAGGATGCTGTTGAGCCAGCCCTGGCGGTCGAAGATCGCCAGCCAAATGATGCCGGCCGCCAGTTCGCTGATGCCGAGCGGGATCGCGTAGACGTAGAGCCAGAGGCCCGACCACTTCAGCCGTGCGTTGACGACCAGCGCCATCGCCATCGCCAGGACAAACTGGACCGGGATGATGAGCACGATCAGGATGAGGGTAGTTCTCAGCGCCTCGCGAAACCCGGCGTCGTCGACCATCGTCCGCCACGACGCCAGGGTCCAGTCCCCCCCGGCGTCGCGGAACGCGAGCCCGAACGCGCGGACCATCGGAACCGCAAAGAAGACCGCCAGGAACGCCAGCGACGGCAGCAGGAGCGCGTAGGGCGCCCACCCCAGGCGTTGAGCCCTCATCGGTGTCCTCCGGGGCGCGGGGCCAACAGGCTGGCAATGGGCAGCGGTGACCGACGCCCCGCCGCCGAGCCTCGCGTCGAGGCGATCGGCGGCGGGGTCGCTCGGCCTTCCCGCCCGCGACCTAGGCGTCTAGCCGACCTGGCAGACCCCGTCGCTCTCCGGATCGGGGGCCCAGCACGACGCCTGCGCCGCGTCGAGCACGCGCTGGAGGTTCTGGGCCTCGGCGTCGAGCACGCCCTGGATCTCGTTGTCTTCGAGCACGATGCTCCGGAAGGCGTTGCGGAAGACCTCGTTGTAGGCGTCGCTCTGCCCTCCGAGGCCGACCGGCAGCAGCGACGGCAGCGCCGCCTCGCTGCTCGTCGTCGCCTGGACGGCGTCGGCCTCCTGCTGGATACCGGCTGGCAGATCCTCGGGCAACTCGGCCTCGATCGTCGGGAAGAAGGCGACCTCCCGCAGGGTGAGCTGCTGGACCTCGGGGCGGGTCAGGTATTCGATCAGGGCGCGCGCTGCCGCCTGGTCCGGCGCGGTCTTCGGGATGGCGAGGCCGGCGAGCACCGGCATGAAGCCGAGCCCCTCCGGGCCTCGCGGGGCCGGGAACGTGATGAAGTCGTCCGGAACCTCGCGTAGGGCGTTGATCAGGCGGGCGGTGTGGTCCCAGGTCAACCAGACCGAAGTCGAGAGCATGGGCTCCGACATATTCGCGTAGGTCACCGACTGGGGATCGGCGTACTGCCAGATGTCCTTGAGCCACTGCCACATCGAGACCGCGGCCTCGCTGCGGAAGGTGGTGTTCACGCCCCCGGTGAAGCTCGGGTACGCGTAGCCCTGGAGGAACCGGTTGATCAGGCCGTCGTCACTGGCCGGCAGGCCGAACCGCGGGCCTTCGGCCTCGTTGATGTTGCGGGCCCAGGCCAGGACTTGGTCGTAGGTGAGCGTGGTCTGGAGGGCCTGCTCGTCGACGCCCTCGGGCAGGTACTCAAGCGCCTCGCGGCGGGCGGCCATGATGTAGCTCGCCTGCATCCACGGGATGTAGTTGAGCTGCTGCCCCCCGAGCCGCGCGAGCTCGAGGTACTCGGCGAGGAAGCCGCGGTCGCCGAGCTCCGTGCCGAGATCGGTCAGGTCGGCTAGGAGACCGTCGGCCGCAAACAGCGCCAGGTCGCCGTGCAGGCCACCGAGAACGCCAACGGTGCCCTGACCCGCCTCGGCCTCGGCGCGGACGCGGTCGACAAACGGGCCGGCGTCCTCGGCGATGAACTCCACCTCGCCCTCGAATTCGGCCAGGATGGTGTTGCGCATCGCCTCGGCCTCGGCGACCGGGGTCAGCTGGTTCGAGAGGAA